>JANNQH010000340.1:0-8383 GCA_031400655.1 Deltaproteobacteria bacterium
AGCGGCTCACGGCACCGCGTACCCGAGCGCCCGCAGCTCATCGGCTTCTTTTTCATCCAGATCGACGTTGACCGGCGCGCTGGCCCACGCAGGCGGCTTCTGCTCGAAATAGCCATCGGCGAGCTTTCGCAGCTCGTCGGCCACCTCCGAATTCTCAGCAATCACGTTCGTCCGCTCTTCGGGATCCGTCGACGCGTCGAAGAGCGACTCGACCCGCGCGTCTTGAGCCGCGCCGGGCGCGAGCTGCAAAACGAACCGAAAAGGACCCTTGACCACCGCGACCGCAGGACGCGTCGGGAACTCCGGGCGCCCCCAACCCCGCTCGAGGTGCGCGAAGCCGACGATGTTGTCCGTCGCAGGCTTTCCGTGCGCGGCCCCCAGGATGGTCGAGACGAGCGAGTGACCGTCCGCGTCCGGCAGCTTCTGCAGGCCCAACAGATCGAGCACAGTCGGCCAGACGTCGATGTTGCGCGTCCGCGTCTCGACGACCACGCCCTGCTCGAGGCGGAACGGGAATCCGAGAATCAAGGGAATCTCGGTCTCCTCGCGGAAGACCTCCGTCGCATGGCCCTCGATCCCGCGCTCGCCGAAGGCTTCGCCGTGATCGGCAGCCATCACGACGAGGGTTTTCTCGAGCAGCCCGCGGTCGGTGAAGAGAGTGAGCAGGCGTCCGATGATCCGGTCGGTGTGCAGGACCGAGTTGTCGTAGATGTCCGAGTAGCTCGTGCCAAAGACCGCCGAGTTGGAGTCGTACAGGTATTGGTGCACATCCATCAGGTGGACATAGAGGAAGAAGCGCTCGCGGCCGTGGACGCGCAGGAACTCCTCGACGACATCGATGGAGTCGTTGTCCGTGCCGTCGACGGTGACGTTCGGGTTCTCGGCGCGCAGACCCGGGGCCATGGGCTTCGCCGCCGGTCGTTCGTACACCTCGAATCCCTGCGCGAACCCGAACTGCGGAGCGACCCAGCCGTTGCGCCAAATGCCGGCTGTCCGGAAGCCCGCCTCGCGCAGGGTCTCGGCCGGCATCGTCGCTGTCTCGGGCACGGCGTGGGGCGAGCGAAGCACCCCCGTTCGCTGGGGGTAGAGACCCGTCCAGAGCGAGGCCATCGAGCATTTCGTCCAGGACGACTGGGCGAGGTGGCGCGCGAATCGCACCCCCGTCTCGGCCATGTAATCGAAAGTCGGGCTCGTCTCGCGGTCGTAGCCGTAAGCGTGCAGCCGCTGCGCGCGCAGCGTATCCGTCAGGATGAAGAGCACATTCAGGTCCTTGCGGTCGCGCAAGGAAGCGATCTGGTCGATCGTGCCCTTCGGCCGGGAGTCGTCATTCGTCACTTCTATCACGAGGATGCCACTGAGGTAGAGCATCGACGCGCCGACGACCAGGACGCCGACGGCCGCGGCAGCCCAACGAAGGATCTTCATGGGGAGGGTCTAGCGCAGCCCGTTCCGCGATTCTAGCCGCGGCAGCGCAGCGCCGAGCGCAGCCGCGCAATGATAGTATGCACCCATGAAGACACTATTCACGCGGCCTGCTCACGACACGTCCTTCGGTCGACGCGCCGATCCGTCGCGCCGGCCCGCGAGACTTCTCCCGCTGGCGCTCCTCGTTCTCGCGCTGGTCGGCGGCTGCAACGGCGACATGTCGCTCCACGAGGTCCGTGAGCTCCAGGCCAGTGGGCGCTATGCAGATACCATCGACCCCCTGCGCGAGCGGCTCGAGCTCACGCCCGACGATCCCGAGACTCATTTGCTGTACGGCATGGCGCTCTCCCGCACGGGCGCGGCCCGGGTCGCCGTTTGGTCCCTCCGAAAGGCGGCCGAGTCCCCCGAGTGGAAGGTGCCGGCGACCCTCGAGCTCGCCAGCACCCAGTCGCGCGCGGGAAACTGGGCAGCTGCAATCGAAGCGGCCGAGACGGTCCTCGCGATCGAGCCCGACAATCTCGACGCCCATATCCTGCGCGGCGAATCGCTTCTGAGCCAGGGGGAGCAGCCCGAGCGCGCGCTCGAGGATTTCGAGATCGTCCTCGACCAGGACCCGACCAGCCTCGCCGCCGCGACGTCGAAGGCCTCGGCGCTGCTAATGGCAGGACGGATCGACGAAGCTGCGGCGGCGATCGACGAGCTCGAGACCCTCGTCGAGAAGGACCCGGCCGAGGCCGAGAGTCAGGCGCAACTCTGCGCCGTACAGTCGCTGTTGCGACAGGAGCGAGGCGAACTCGACGAGGCGAAGAAGGTCCTGGAGGATTGTCTCCATCGATTCCCGGCGAACGCCGTCGTGATCCATGCGGCCCTCCGCTATTTCGACGCGCACGGCGACCGCCCGCGCGGCGACGCCATCCTCGGCAAGGCCCTCGAGGTCGCCCCGGCGGCGCTGTCCTATCGGGAAACGCTCTCGCAGCGCCTGGCGGAATCCGGCGATGGCGCGCGGGCGTTGGCCGTGCTGAAAGAAGGACTGGAGTCGAGCGATCCCAACCTGCGCAGCGCCGTGTGGACCGACATCACGAACTACCATCTCAAGCGCGACGACCTTCCCAAGGCCATCGCGGCCTTCGAGCAGGCGTTGGCCCTGGTTCCCGATCCGCCGCAGGTCGCCATCCTGACCCACGCGGACCTGCTCGCCCGAGCCGGCCGTCACGCGGATGCGCTGCGCGTCGCGAAGGGGCTCGACAACGACGCTTATGTCGGGCTAATCGAAGCGCGCATCGCCCTCGACGAACGCGACCCGAAGCGCGCGCTCGCACGCCTCGACCAGGTCTTTCCAGTCTGGCCCAACAACGCGGGGGCCCGTTACTACGCGGCACGCGCGGCCGAGCAGATGGGCAATTTCGCGCGCGCGATCGACGAGTACCGACAATCGATGCGCTCCTCGGCCGAGGAGACCGAGGCGGCGCTTCGGCTCGCCAAGCTCTACCTCGCCGCGGGCGCCAACGAAGAGGCGTGGAACAACGCCACGCAGTACATCAACGTGCACCGCGACGATCCCGAAGGCGTGCGTGTGGTCGTGGCGTCGGCAGCGCAAGACGAGAAATCCGACCTGTACGCGTTCATTGGCAAGCTCCGCGCGACGCCAAAGCTCTGGCCGGCGGCCGTCGCCGCCCGCGCCCAATTCCTGGCCGAGAAAAAAAATCCGGCGGCGGCGCTCGAGTGGCTCGCGGGACTCCCGGGACCCGCCCCGGATTGGACGCTTCCCGTCAATGCGGAGGCCCTGCGAGCGCGGGTGCTCCTGCTGCATTCCGCGAGCCGCGGCGTCGAGGCAGAAAAGCTGCTCGCCACAGCGCTGGCTGCGCATCCCGACGACTCTGCCTTCCACGAGATCCAGGCTGCTCTGCTCGAGGCCAGCGGCGGCGATCCGGCGGCGGTTCGCGGCGCATTCGAGGATGCACTCGCCAAGGACGGCCGGAACTGGCTCGCCCTCGAGGGCGTGGCGCGGTCGCTCGAGCGAGCCGGTGACGTCCGCGCAGCGATCGCGTTCTACGACCGCTCGACCGGGGCCCATCCGGAATCCCCAGCGGCTGCCGAGCGCACGGCGACCCTCGCGACGCGCCTCGGCGAGCCCGCGGAAGCCGAGAAACGCTGGGACTCGCTCGTGAGAGAACATCCCTGGAACGCCCATGCGGCCCGGGCCCTGGCGAAGATCCGCAGCGATCGGGGGCAGAATGACGCCGCGACCCTCGACTACGCCGAACGGGCGGTGATGTTCGGCGAGCCGGGCGAGCGAGAAGATGCCGGCGCGCTGCTGGTCGCCATCCACGAGGCGCGCGGCGAGCACCCGCGAGCGGCAGCAGTGGCCAAGGCGCTCGCCGAGGGACGGGCGATCCCCCCGAGGAAGTCGATGCCGGGGCCGCCGGGTTGAGATCTCTCTCGAGGCAGTCGACGCACCACCCTGCCGAGCTCTCGCGTGCAGGCCACCACAATTTTTCTAGACATTTGCCGGTTGCCCCTGTAGGGTCGTGTCAAAGATCGAGCGCCCGTGACCCCTCTTCGTCGCAATGGGCACACCTAAGAACGCTCGGCGAAGTCCATCGGGACGCGGGACGGTGGCGGACGGTGGCGGCAGCCACTGCGGCGAAGCACTCAAGGCTCAAGAGAAGGCAACCATGCAGTCGAACAAGAACTGGGCCCCCAAGGCAATCGCTGCTGCCGGTGCGATGGGAATCCTACTGTGTGCGGGCGGCTCCAGCGCGGCAACGCGGGGGATGGTCGGGTCCCTCGGTGTCCAGAATCCGTCGGTGCACGCCCAGTTCCTCTTCGAAGGCGGTCCCGCGGTCGCCGGAAAAAAGCAGGGCAACTTTCCGCCGACGATCGGATTCAAGACCGTTCAGGTGGCCGGCACGGCGCCGGGGACATTCGTCGGACGCCCCGTCACCCTCGCGGCCAACAAGTTGGATTTCCAGGGTCGACAGTTCCGAAGCTTCATGGGCTTTCCCGACGTCGCCCAGACCACCAGGACCTTCATGTCGGTCCAGAACGCGGCGACCTTCATGAACGGCGCGGGCGCCCTGGCGGCCTGTCCCGGCCCCGGGTGCACGAACGTCGGTGCGGGAACTGCGATCAGCTTCTGTCCGCCCGTCACCGTCGTCACGGCACCGGGTAACGTGGGGGTTCCGGCTGGGAACTGGGATTGCCTGGTTTACAACAATCCGGGTGCCGGCAATCAACCGGGCCGCATCTCCATCAACAACGACGTCGGAGCGCCCCATTTCGGCGGGGTCCTGAGCGTCCTGCGGAACATCTCGTCCAACGTATGGCGACGACAAATTGCGCCGTCGACGCTTGATGCGTCCGACGCGCAGGTCGAGCGATCGTGGATGTCGCTCATGAACCAGGCCTGGACGCCCGGCCGTCCGAACTTCCAGTTCACCCAGGTCCTGGGCAACAACGGTCCCATCGTCCTCGCCCGAATGAACGCGAACAACGTCGTCGCGGAAACTTTCGGCTGCGCCAATGGAGTCGGCACGGTCGGCCCCGGAAAGAACTACCTGGGGTTTGGCAATGGTCCGATCGTCGGACCCGGCGGTCCCGTTGCCGGCGCCTGCGGAACGGACCCGGGCGTGAACGCCCCGGGCCAGGCCTGGGGCTTCAAGATGACGACGGGAACGATCTCCGGCTCCGACATGGGTCCGGCCTTCTCTTCGAAGACCGCGCTTGGAACTCCCTTCGCACCGGGCACCGTCATGACGCCGACTCCGCGTCCGAAGGTGGGCTTCTTCTTCACGCGCATGGGAGACGACTCGGTGTCCGGAACGGGCGCCAACGCGGTACGGAACATCGTGCTGCTCGGCGGAAG
The DNA here is from genome assembly GCA_031400655.1 of Deltaproteobacteria bacterium. GTDB lineage: Bacteria > Myxococcota_A > UBA9160 > UBA9160 > UBA4427 > UBA4427. Next base: position 5,291 of record JANNQH010000340.1, read on the forward strand.
TTTCGCGAGCGATCCCGAAAGCGTCAACATCTTCAATCGAGTGATGAGTCTGCGAATGCGACTGCAGGTTCCGGAACCTGGGGTTGCCGCGGGTGTCCTCGTCGGTGCGAGCGCGCTGCTGGGCTTCGCCCTGCGCCGGCGTTAGAACCCGACGCTTCCACCCGGAAGCGCGTCGATCCGAACTGGGACGGGTGGTCTTCGGACCGCCCGTCCCGTTTCATTCCAGGAACCTCGTCGAGGAACGAATCCCATGAAGACAGGTCTCGTCGTCAGCCACCTCTGCGTCGCGCTCCTGGCGTTCGCGCTGGGCCGCCTCTGCTTCCCGTCGCAGGCGACGATGGATCGGGACGTCGAACGGCCAGCGGATCCCGTCGCGGCCTTCAGCGAAGCCGCGCAGATCGAGGATCCCCATGCCCGCACCCGGGCCTTGCTGGATTTCTTTGCCGCCGCGGACCCCGCGTGGGCGGAACGACTACGGGACGAGATGAATCGGCCAGAATCCAAGCTCATACTCGACGAGATCGGCGAGACGCTCTTCGCGTCGTGGTGGGCGAAGTCGGATCCCCAGGCGGCCTTCGACACGCCGGTCCATCCAGCCTGGTCGAACCGCAACCCTTGGATTCGTGAGGTGATGCGGGCCTGGGTGGCCGTCGATCCAGCGCGCGCCGCCGAGGCGGCCGATGGGCTGCCCCCGAACCCGGACAAGGGCAAGGTGGAGGCGACGCGCGTGCTCGTCGAGCATTGGTGGGACAAGCCCGGCTCGAACGATCCGGCCCCGCTCTTCGCCCTGATGGACACCCTCGAAGTCATGCCCCGGGCGGGGGCCGTGCAAGCGGTGATTCAAAACCTCATCAAGGAACGCGGACTCGACGCGACGGAGCAGTACCTCGATTCGCTGCCCGAGCAGGACGACCCCAGTGGCATCAGCCTCCAACAGGAGCTGCTCGCCCGCTATGGCCAGGCCCTGATCGATCTCGACGTGGACCGGGCCGTCCGCTGGGCGGAGACGCACGGCCAGGGCAGAGACGGCTCCGGCGTGCTGAAGCATCTCGCGTTCTCCTGGGGCCGCAAAGATGGACCCGCCGCGATGAACTGGGCGCTGCGCTTACCCGAGACGCCCCAGCGTGCCAGCATCATCCTACGCGTCTGGTTGAGCTTTCGAGACACGGAGCCCGACCGGGCCAGCGAGTGGCTAATCGCCCAGGAGCCGACCAGCACTCTCGAGCCGATCTTCCAGCGCTATCTGACCGGCACCGCGAGTCTCGACGGCAGAAAAGCCCTCGAGATCGCCGAACGGACGAAGGACCCCGCGGTCCGCGAACGCCTGCTCGCGGCAGCCGGCGTCGGCTGGATGAAGACCGACCCCGAGGCCGCGCGGAAATGGCTCGACACGGTCGAGCTCGCGCCCGAGCTCGAGGCGCGTATCCAACGATCGGTGCTCGTCGTGAGCCCGAAGATGCTGTCGCCGATTGCGAGCCCATAGCGACGAGGAGTCGTCGTCGCGGCGACCGTGATGTTATGCTCGGGCCATGCTCCCTCCGAAAGCCCTCGCCGGCCTGCGCATCCTCGACCTGACGACTCTCCTGGCCGCGCCCCAGATCGCGGCGATGCTCGGCGATTTCGGCGCCGACGTCGTCAAGCTCGAGCCGCTGGGCGGTGATCCGCTGCGGCAGATCGGCGTGCGGCGCGGAACGGGCTCACCGGCCTGGGCCTGGGTATCGCGCAACAAGCGCGCGATCACCCTCGACCTCGACCACTTCGACGGTCAACGCGTCTTCCAGCGCCTCGCCGCTGAGGCCGACGTGCTGGTCGAGAACCTGACGCCGGCGCTCCGCGAACGCTGGCGGTGCGGCTACGAGGCGCTCTCGAAAACAAACCCCCGGCTCGTCGTCGTGAGCGTCAGCTGCTTCGGCCAGACCGGGCCCCTCGCAGCGGAGCCCGGTGCAGGGGCCCTCGCCGAAGCCTTCGCGGGCTTTGCGCACATGAACGGCGAGGCCGACGGCCCGCCGCTGCTGCCCTCGCTTCCGCTGGGCGATGCGATGACGGGCTTCTCGGGTGTGATTGGCGCGCTGCTCGCCTGCTATTGGCGCGACCGCGGGGATGGCGGGAGCGGGCGCGGACAGCACGTCGACGTCAGCCTCTACGAACCGATCCTGCAGCTGCTCGGGCTGCCGATCGCCTCCTGTTCGGCAGATGCGGGCGAAGGCGGCGGACCGCGGAGACAGGGCAGCCGGGTCGAAGGCGGTGTCCCGCGCAATCTCTACCGCTGCCGCGACGGGCGCTATCTCGCGCTCTCGGGCACGACCGACGCACAGGTCGCCCGCGTCCTGCGCGTGATCGCTCGCGATCGACCCGAGGACCACGCCCGCTACGGCAAGTCGGCCGCACGCCTCGCCGTCGCCGATGAGCTCGACGGGCTCGTGGCCGATTGGATCGCCGAGCACGACCGCGACAGCGCGCTCGCCGGCTTCCGCAGCGAACGCGTCCCGGTCGCCCCCGTCAACGATCTGGCCGAGCTCGCCCGCGACCCCCACGTCCGCGCGCGCGCGAGCCTCCAGCAGTTCGAGGACGACGCCGTGGGCCATGTCGCGCTCGTCGCCCCGACTCCGAAGCTCGGCGCCACGCCCGGCCGCCACAGCCACCCGGGCCCCGCGCTCTCCGCCCATACGGAAGAGGTGTTGAGAGAATGGCTCGCGCTCTCGCAAGACGAAATTCAACGCCTGCGCGACGCGAAGGCGATCTAGCCGCCTAACATCTCAACACATCACCTGGCCGCCGTTCACGTCGAGCGACTGCCCCGTGATGCAGGAAGCGAGATCCGACGCGAAGAAGACGACGGCCCCCGAGATCTCGTGGGAATCGGGAATCCGCCCGAGCGGAATCTGGCGCGCTATTTCAGCATGAACCTCGTCGTAGCTCCGCCCCTCTTTCTTTGCCCGCGCCTCCAAATAGCCCTTCACCGACGGTCCCCAGATATATCCCGGCATCACGGAGTTCACGCGGATCCCGTACTGCCCGACCTCCCGGGCGATCCCGCGCGTCGCCGCCTCGAGCGCGCCCTTCGAGCTCGCGTAGGCCGCAAAGCCCGGGTTC
>JANNQH010000341.1:0-1543 GCA_031400655.1 Deltaproteobacteria bacterium
GCCCGACGAGCTGGCGCGGTTCAAGGCGATGGTGATCGATCAATTTCCGGACTGAGCCCAGTCCCGCAGCACGACGAGCGGCAGCTGTCTCGGCGCGCACATCGTCTGATAGGCCTTCGTCGACCGGCTCTGGCGGCAGAGTTCGGCATACAGCGACTGCCACTCGTCCCCCTGCGCCACGTGGGCATGGACGGGTCGGCTTCGTCGATCGACGCGGATCCACACCTGCGGATGCGCCCGGATGTTGTGCACCCAGTGCGGATCGGTCGACCCCCCGCCGTTGCTGCCGCGGAGCACCAGATCATCCCCCACCCGGAAATACGGCAGGCAGCAGGAACGAAGCGCGCGACTGCGCGCGCCGATCGTCCACATCATCAACGTCGGGAAGTACGGCGTCCCGCTCGCCCAGGCGTACTGGGCGGTCATCAGCGACCAGCCCGTCGACCAGACGATCGCCTTGTCGACGGCGAGCCCCCATTTGCCGCGCAGGATGAGGAGATGCGAGCGACCGCCGGAGGAGAAGCTCTCCTTCTCGGCGGAGGATTGGGGGCGCGGATCGGAAGCGGAGTGATTGGTGTCGAGCTGGGGCATGAGGACTCCGTAAGAACACGAGTTGCCTAACGCACGGTGTGAGGAGCCGGCCTTGCCCGGCTCGCTCTCGAGGGATCGAGCATGAACCGCGCGGCGAACGCCGCAAACACAATGATGCCGAACATCGCCAGAAACGTATCCGCGAACGCCGAGCGGTAGGCTTCGATGACGGCCGACCGCAGCGGCTCGGCCAGCGCCCGGATCGCGTCGGGGCTCGCCGCGAGCCCGTCGAGGGATGTCCCCGGCGCGACCAGGGGCCGGACGTCGGATCGCAGATGGGCCGCAAAGCGCAGACCGAGAAGCGCGCCGAGCACCGACGACCCGATCGTCTGGGCCACCGCCCGTGAGAACCCCGGCAAGGAGCTCGCTACGCCGAGGTAGCGCTCCTCCACCGCGTTTTGCAGCGACGCGATCAGCACGGGGTTGAGCGGCCCGCTCCCGAGACCGAGCATTAGCGAATAGCCCCAGAACACGAGGCGGGGCGTGTCGGGGCCCGTGGTTGAGAGAAGGACGAGGCCCGCCGCGTAGGTCGCGAGCCCGGCCGTCGCATAGCGCCGGTAGCGCTGGGTCCTCGACGCGAGCCACCCCACCACGATCCCGGAGAGCAGCAGGCCCAGGGTGAGCGGCATCAGTCCGAGCCCCGCCTCCACGGCGCTCGTACCGCGCACGACGAGAGCGAAGAGCGGGAGCAGGAAGGTGATCGCGAAATTGCTGAGTCCGTAGAGGAAGGTCGTCAGCAGCGGCGCCCAGACGGCGCGCAAGCGGAGCAGCGACAGCTCGATGATCGGCTCCGCGGCGCGGCGCTCCCAGGAGAAGAAGCCCGCCCCGAGCCCGACACTCGCGCCGAGCAGCGCGAGGGCCCGCGGCGACGCCCAGCCGAGGGCCGCCCCCGCCCACGACGTGTAGAGAATCAGCGAGCCGACCGAGCAGAAGAGCAGCGCCGCCCCCGGAA
>JANNQH010000342.1:0-1563 GCA_031400655.1 Deltaproteobacteria bacterium
GAGCTGATCGCCAGTGCCGAGCCCCGATCCGGTTCCAGAGCGTGGCTGCCGCTTGCGCCGGATGCGTGCTCGATCGTGACCCGCCATTACTTCGAGGGCGATGCGCCCGTCGATCGCCGGCTCGCGATTCCGATCGAGATCCAGCCGATCGAGGTCGGAGAATTCGGGGCGCGCTCGACTGCAGGCCAGGGTGTGGATGACGCGGCGATCGCGAGCGGGATCCGCCGGGTCGAGAATTTCGTGCGCGGGCTCTCGCTCGACTACGGGAAGAACGGCCCGGCGATCGATTTCGCCTCGCGCGAGCCCAATCACTTCGGTCCGCCCTCGGGTTGGTCCGGGGAGGCGGGGCAGGGCCCCGTCGATCAGTCGAATCTGTGGGCCCCCTTCGCGCTCGGCGACGGCGACGCGCTCGTCATCGAAGGGCGGTTTCCGCGCTGCCGCTTCGGCAATCTCGTCGTCTGGAATCGCCACCTCCAGAGCCTCGGGCGACCAGGAACCCGCGCGTCGCTCAACCGACGACAAACACGAATCGAAGCGGACGGGCGTTTTCGGATCGTCGTCGCGCACGAAGATCCGGGCGTTCCGAACTGGCTCGACACGGGTGGCGAGCGGTCGGGGCTCGTGTTCGTTCGGTATCTGCTGCCGGAAGAAAAGCCCGAACCGCTCGAGGCGCGAGTCGTGCGCGTCGGGATACTCTGAAGCGAGGCTCAGGTCAGCCCGCCCGCCCCGCTGCCCGCTCCTCGGCTCGTGTGCTGCCCGCCAGTCGGATCAGATCTTCGTGCAGCTCGAACCAGATGCCGTGGATCGATTCGACCCGCGGCGAGGCGACGAAGCGGCCGTCGCCTTCGTGGAAGCAGGCGAGCGCCGTCGTGAGTCGGTCGGCATAACGGTGCAGGCGGGGGAGGCGCGCGGCCAGCGGTGTCAGCCAGCGCTGCGCGTCGTTGCATGACGACGTCAGTCGATCCATCACACTCGCATCCCAGCGCGCATCCATGTGATCGTTCGGGACGCGCTCTGGACCGTCGAGGCGGAGCTGCCAGTCCGTGACGGCTTCCTTCATGCGCGCGTCGAGAAGTTGGAAGGATTCGAGCGCCTCTCGGGCGAGGGTCGGACCGAGATGCTCGCGGTCGGTCTCGAGCAGCGCGTTCACCCGCGCGCGGCCGGTATCGGCCAGCCGGACGCCCGCTGGCTTAACGGGCGTCAGCGTGCCGGTGGTGACGAGCAGGTCGATCAGCGCGGCGAGGGATTCGGTGTCGGAGTCGAGAGCGGAGGCGAGTGTGTCTCGGGTCGCGCTGCCTTTGATCGCGAGGAGCTGGAGGATTGCGTTCTCGCGCGACTCGCCGGCTGCGACGAGTGCTCGTCCGTCGCGGACCGGGCTCGACGGGCCGGGCGCGCTGTGCGGTTGCGACGAAGGGTTCATGGCGAGGTCGATCCCGAGCTCGCGCGCCCAGTCGAGCAGGAGCGCGGCCTCGGGCGCGATGTGGGTATCCACCGCGAGGGCGCCGGCGTAGACGTGGCCCGAGCTGCCGTCGATCGAGATCGTCTCGCCTACGGCGAAGCGGC
>JANNQH010000343.1:0-5819 GCA_031400655.1 Deltaproteobacteria bacterium
GAACGGCCCTGGCGCAGCGCCTGGACGGCCGGGGCCAACGCGTCGATCGCCGCCGACGTGTCGCTGCGGTCGATGAAGACGACGCCCGCCGCCGCGAAGAGCGGCCCGAAGACGGGATGGCGGCGCAGCTCGAGCTTGCCGACGCCCGTGAGATCGCGCCGCACGAGCTTCAACATCAGGATCGCGTCGAGCGCGCTCTGGTGATTGAAGATGAAGACCGCGGGGCGCTCGGACCAGAGATGCTCTTCGCCCTCGACGCGCAGATCGATGCCCGCGAGCGAGGTCGCGAGATCGCCCCAGATCGCCCCCGAGACGTTGATCGCTTCGCGCAGCGAACCTGTCGTGAGCCCGGCTGCAGCGCCTGCCCAGAAGGAGGGCGCGATGCTCGCGTAGGTGAGCCCCGTCCGAACGAGATCGCCGAGGCTCGGGCGACCGCGGCTGTGGAAGCGGCGGACGGGCCAGAGCCTCTCTTTCGCGATCTGGGCAAGCCGGCGATCCGGATTCGTCGGGCGCGGTCGGCCGACCTCCTCGAGCAGCGGCAGGTCGTCGGCGCTGTCGGTATAGAAGTAGCTCTGCGAAAGGTCGAGGCCTTCGCGCTCGGCGAGCTCTCGGGCCGCGATCAGCTTGCCCTCGCCGTGGCAGGTCGGCCGCACGACGCCGCCGGTGAAGACGCCGTCCTCCACCGCGAGGCGGGTGCATAACACGTGGTCGATTCCCAGGTCTCGGGCCATCGGCTCGGCCTGGTAGCGCGTCGCCGCGGAGATGATCGCGACCGTGTGGCCCGCGGCTTGATGCGCCTCGACGAGAGCCCGCGACTCGGGAAAGACCTGGCGCGCGAGATGCTTGACGAAGGTCTCCTCGCCGATCTCCTCGAGCACCGACTCCTCGAGCCCGCGATAGGCCGCCGTCATCGCCGTCATGAAGCCCGAGAAGCCCGTCCGGCCGAGGCCGAAGGCGAGCGCCCCGTAAAAGGTACCGGCGAGCTCCCGCGGACTCACATGGCCCGCGGCGACCCGCTCGCGCAGGAACGAGGTCGCCGAGAAGCCCGCGAGGAGCGTCTGGTCGAGGTCGAAGAAGGCGCCGACCTTCGAGCCGCTCGGTCCGTTGCGGATTTCCTTGGTCAGTCGGCTGTGGAGTGCCATCGGGCGCGAGGATGCACCGATCGCCCGGCCCTGCCAAGGCCGCCGCGTCTCCGAAGCGGTCTGCGCACGCTCAGTGAAGGTGGACCGGAGCCGACGGCGAAGCAGACGCAGGCGAGGTCGGCTCCGCCGCACGCGTCGCTGGTGCCGTGTGGTGCCCCGCGTGCAGTCCGCCCAGGGCCCAGGCGCCGACGATCGACCAGATTCCGAAGGCGACGAGCGTGAGACCCGCGGAACGCCTCACCGAAGCCCCGCCGCCGAGCCGCGCGAGCGCCGCGCCGAAGCCGGTCACGGCCCAGACCGCGGGCAAGGTGCCGAGGCCGAAGCTCGCCATCGCGATTGCCCCGGTCGCCGGTCTGCCCGAGGCCGCGGCGATCACGAGTCCCGAATAGACGAGCCCGCACGGCAGCCAGCCCCAGACGAGACCCAGGGCGAAGACCTGCCAGGCCCGCTCCGGGCGCCCGATGCGCCGGGCGAGGGGCGACGCGAGCCGCCAGAGCACGAGGCCCGCCCGTTCGAGGGGCGCGAAGGCGCGTCCCGCGAAGGCGATCTGCAGTCCGATCAGGACGATCGCGAGCCCGACGGCGAAGCGGATCAGCCCGAGCGCGCTCGGCGCGCCCGTGAAGACGGAGCCGAAAGCGCCCGCGAGCGCGCCCGCCATCGCATAGCTCGAGATGCGACCGAGCGAATAGAGGAGCGTCCGCACGCCGGAAACGACGGGTCCTTGTGCCGGCGCGGCCTGGTTGAGCGCGCCGGCGATGCCGCCACACATGCCGAGGCAGTGAACGCTGCCGGCGAAGCCGAGCACGAGGGCGCTGAGCAAGACCGGCAGCTCGACCGCCATCTCAGCCGTCCTCCCCCGTCCCGATCCCGACGCGCTCGTCGGCTGCCCTTGCGGGCACGGCGTGCGGCCGGGGCGGATCATCGAACAGGATGCGCGCGCCCTCGCCCTCGAGATCCTCGAACTGGCCATTGCGAACGGCCCAGACGAATAACGCGATCGCGAGCCCGAGCAGGACGACGCCCAGCGGAATCAAGACCAGCAGGATCGTCATCGTGCCCCCTCGCTCGGCAGGCGATTGCCGCGCAGTGCATTCAGAACGACGACGAGCGAGCTCGTCGACATGCCGAGCGCCGCAAGCCAGGGCGGGAGGTGCCCACTCACCGCGAGCGGCAGCACGGCGAGGTTGTATCCGATCGCCCAGGCCACGTTCTGCACCCCGATCCGCCGCATCCTTCGCGCCGCCGACAGCGCGCGCGGCAGCAGGCCCAGGTCATCGCGCAGCAGCACCGCACTCGCCCCCAACCGGCTGAGGTCGCAGCCGCTTCCCATCGCGATCGAAACGTCGCCGGCGCGCAGGACCGGGCCATCGTTGACGCCGTCACCGACGACGACGACGCGGTGTCCAGCGCGTGCCAGCGCCTGCACCCGCTCGACCTTCTGATCCGGAAGGGCCCCGAAGACCTTCACCTCGAGCCCGAGCGCCCGCGCGACGTCTGCGGCCCCAGGGCTCGGATCGCCACTCAGCATCTCGAGCGACATCCCGGCGGCGCGAAGCTCCAGCATGGTCGGCTCGGCCTCGACGCGGATCGGATCCTCGAAGTCGAGCCACGCGAGCGGGGTCCGATCGCAGCTGAGGAGCACCGAGACCTGCGACGCGCGGGTCTCGCGCTCGCCGGCATGCAACACGCCCGTTCCACTCGATCCACCCGATTCACTCGGGTCATGGGATCCCGCGACGCCGTCGGCCACGCACACGGTCACCTCCGGAGCGAGCGCCCATTCCGGGCGGCCGATCCGATAGCTGCGGCCCGCGAGCGTCCCTTCGACCCCGAGCCCCGGATACGTACGCACCGCCTCGATCACTCGCCCGGCCGGTCGCATGCGCTCCCCCGGCCGGACGCGGCGAAGGGCGCGGGCGATCGGATGCTCGGAGTCCCGCTCGAGGGCCCGCGCGATCTCGAGCGCGTGCGCGACGTCGCTCTCATTCTTGCCGTCGCCCGCGAGTCGGATGTCGACGAGCTTGGGCTCGCCTTCGGTCAAGGTGCCCGTCTTGTCAAATACGAAGCGATCGGCACGGGCCAGCTCTTCGAGCACCCCCGCGCGCGTAACGAGCAGCCCGCTTCTCGCCAGCGCGTGGGTCGTTGCCGCGGTCACGGCGGGCATCGCGAGGCCGAGGGCGCAGGGACAGGTCGCGACCAACACCGAGAGCGTCGTCCAGATCGCCCGCTCCGGCGCGATCCACCACCAGACCAGGAAGTTCGCGAGCGCCACGACGAGGACTGCGACGACGAAGATCGACCCGACGCGATCGGCCAGGCGTACCGCGGGCGAACGCTCCGACTGGGCCCGCAGTGCGAGGCGCAGGATGGAAGCGAGCGTCGTCTGCTCAGCGACCCGCGTCGCTTCGACGAGGATCGGAGAGGAGACGTTGATGCTGCCGGCGACGACCGAGCCGTCGCGGGCGACGGAGCGGGGCCAGGGCTCGCCGGTGAGCAGCGCCTCCTGGACGGCGCTCTCGCCCTCGAGCACGCGACCATCTGCCGGGATCGACTCTCCGGGACGTACGCGGAAGTGGTCGCCGACCACGAGCCGATCTGCCGGCACGACGCGCTCGCCATCGGGATCCTGCCGGCGCGCGATCGCGGGCGAAGACTCCGCGAGGCTGCGCGTCAGCGAGCAGGACCGCTGGCGGATCAGCTGCTCGAGGTAGCGCCCCAGCGCGAGGAAGAAGATGAACATGCAGATCGATTCGAAATACACCTCGCCGACATCGAAGATCGTCGCGTAGACGCTCACGAGGTAGGCGCCGCCGATCGCCAACGCCACGGGCACGTCCATCCCGGGCCGCCGGACCTTGAGCTCGCGCCAGGCTGCCGCGAAGAAGGGGCGACCCGCGTACCAGACGACCGGCGTCGCCACGAGAAATCCCATCCAGCGCATCAGGGCGATGGAGCCCGCCTCGATGCCATCGAAGGCGCCGACGTAGAGCCCCATCGCATACGACATCACGTTCATCGCGCCGAGCCCCGAGACACCGAGGCGGATCAGGGCCGCGCGATCCTCCTCGCGCTCGAGTGCAGCCGCCTCGCTCGGGCGATCGGGGCGCGCTGCGAAGCCGATCTCGGCGAGGCGAAGCACGATCTCGCGGAGCGAAGTCCGAGCGGGATCAAAATCGACGACGACGCGGTGCTCCGGGAGAGCAACGCGCACGCCCTCCACGCCATCGAGTCCGGCGAGATGCATCTCGATGACCCAGATGCAGGCAGCACAGCTGAGTCCTTTGACGAGCAGGCCGGCGGAGCGAGCGCCCGAGGCGTCCCCGGCGAGAAAGGACGCTTCGATCTCGGGGGCATCGAGCGGACTGTTCTCTTCGCGAACCGCCTCGAGGGTGCGCGCCGGAGCGCCCGGCGGCGAGGCCCGTCGGAGGTACCAATCCGAGAGTCCCTGGGCCTCGAGCATCTCGGCGGCGGCACGGCAACCGATGCAGCACATCGGCTGGATCTCGCCGAGGACGCGTGCAGAGAGATTTGTCCCGTCCGGGATTTCGAGCCCGCAGTGGAAGCAGGGCTCCGGCAGCGGGGCGACCGCGGCGAGACTCATCGCGGTGTCTCGGCTTGCGTTCCGATCCGCTCGACCTGTCCGAGCCGTTCGCCGACGCGCACGTCGACGTCCGCATGGCGATAGGCGATGACGACGGTGGCGAGACTCGCGGCGATCGAGAGGGCCATCAGGACAGCGATGAATACGGGCCAGAACTGCACGAACCAGGGCGCCCCGAGCGCCGTCCTCGGCCCGGCGTCGGAGCGCTCGATCGAAGGCGTCGAATCCGCAGTCGTCATCCGGCTCATCCGGCTCATCGCGCGCTCCTCGTCGGCAGATAGAATTGACTCTCTTCGTCGACCGCGACCTTCTCATCGTCGGTGGCGCGCAGACCAAACCCGACCGCGCTCGTCGCTGCGTGCGCTGCGCTCTCGCCGTCGAGAACCAGCCGGACGGGCACGGCCCGCAAGCTCCCGCCGGCCACCTCGACGACCTCCGGCCCCTCGTAGGCGAGCGGTAGCTCGCTCTCGAAGACGACGCGGTAGTCGCGGGTCTCGGCGCCGCGATTCGAGATCCGCAGGGTGTAGACGTTCTCGACCTGGCCGTCCCACTTCTCGCGGTAGAGGCGATTGCGATCGCGCACGACGGTGAGGCCGACGGCCACGCGGCTCTCGAGGGCGAAGACGAAGACGCCGGTGAGCGCCACGATGAGCGATGCATAACCGACGAGCCGCGGCCGCAGCGCTCGGACCGGGAGGCCCGCCTCGCGGCTCTCCGATGTGTAGCGGACGAGGCTCTCGCCGTAGCCCATCGTCGCCATGACGTCCGTGCAGGCGTCGATGCAGGCCGCGCAGCCGATGCACTGGTATTGGAGACCGTCGCGGATGTCGATTCCGGTCGGACACACGTGGACGCATTTCTTGCAGTCGATGCAGGCCCCGAGTCCCTCAGCGCGGTAGTCCGCGTCGCGCCGGCGACTCCCGCGAGCCTCGCCGCGCTGCTCGTCGTAGCTGATGATCAACGTGTCGTGGTCGAACATCACGCTCTGGAAGCGCGCGTAGGGACACATGTGGAAGCAGACCTGCTCGCGCAGGACGCCCGACATCAGGAAGCTCCCCGCGGCAGGCAGCCCGATC
>JANNQH010000344.1:0-1742 GCA_031400655.1 Deltaproteobacteria bacterium
CTCGTCGTAGACGGCGGCGCTGCTCTGGCCGACGCCGTCGTTCGAGAACTGCGTGACCCCGCGGAGGCCGAGCCAGTCGGTGCGCGGCTCGCGCAGCACGTGGATCGACAGGTCGGGGTTGATCGAGGTGTAGCGGGTGTAGTCGAGGGCGCTGCCGGTGCCGCTCGCGAAGTCGACGAGGGTCGCGAGGCGGACGCTGGGCGAGGGTTCTTCGCCTTCGACGACGCGGCAGAGAAGCCGCGTCCAGGCATTGCCCGGGACGCCTGCGATCGTCGGCGGATCCACCACGATATCGACGGCGCGGATGAAGCCGGGGACCATGAGTGTTCCCTCGCTGAAGCGGCGGGAGAGCAGCGACGCGCCGGGCTCGGGGGGCCGCCCGAGACCGGGATCGAGGTGCGTCTCGGAGGCCAGCTCCGACAGCTCGTCGCCGCGCCGTATCCGCAGCGCCGTCGCCCGTGCGACCTGCGTCGCCCCGTCGAAGAGATTCGCCTCAAGGCCCTGGATCCGCTTGCCCGCGCGCAGCACGCGGGTCTCGACACGCAGGGGTGTCAGCGGGACGCCGCGGAACATCTCGACGGTGAGGCGCGTGATCCGCATCGGAACAGGAGCAGGCATGCGGTCGAGTGCTCGGGCGAGCAGCCCCGAGACCGCGCCGCCGTGTTGGGACTTCGGATCCCAGGGACCGCCCGTGAGGGGCGAGGGCTGGAAATGGCCCTCCTCCGGAAGGGCTCGGAAGAGGCCGTCTTCGGGGCGGGCTTTCTCGGGCCGGGATCTTTCGGAACGGGTACCGCTCGGGTTGGACGCGGTCGAGGACGGCTGGATGTCCGGCGACGGACCGTCGCGGTTGTCGAGGTTGCGCATGGTGGGCAGACATTAGAACGGCCGGGGCGGGTGGGGCGATGGGGTAGACTGGCTCGCCACCTTCCGGGGGAATCGGCGTGAAGCGAGCGGGCATCGTGCTGTGCGGCGGGCGCTCGCAGCGGATGGGGCGCCCGAAGGCGCTGCTGCCCTGGTTCGGGCGCTCGCTGATCGAGCACCTGGTCGAACGGCTCGCGCCCTGTGTCGACGAGGTTCTCGTCGTGAGCTCGAGCGGGCTCGGGCTTCCGGCCTCCCTCGACGCACAGGTCGTCGTCGACCGGGAGCCGGAGCGCGGTCCGCTCGCAGCGCTGCGCGACGGACTCGCCGCGGCTTGCGCTGAGCTCGCCTTCGTGACGAGCGTCGACGCTCCCTTTCTATCGCCCGGCCATATCGCCGCGCTCTTTGCCGAAGCCGAAGGGCACGGCCGCGCCACGGCGGCCCGAGCGGACGGATTCCTCCAGGTCCTGTCTGCCGTCTATCCCTGTGTGGCCTGGCGTGAGGCGGATGCGCTTCTCATGGCGGGGATTGCGAGTCCCACGGCCTTTCTCGAACGCCTGGGCTTCGTCGCGCTCGCGACCGAGCCGGCCGACGGCATCGCTCCGTGGACAGGCTTCAATACGCCCGCGGAATACCTCGAGCTCGCCCGGCGTCAGGATCCGCGAGCCACCGCCGGCGTCGAATGGCGATCCGGGGCATCGGAGGGGAGCGGGGCGCGCTCGGGCGAGCCGATCCGCCGGACTGTCGCGATCGGATTGCTGGGAGATGTACTGCGGGCGGCGGCCCCGGTTGGAACGTCTCTTGACGGGGCGCGGGCGGCGGGGCGACTCTCGGTCTCGCTCGGCGAGGGCGAGCTCCCGCAGGATTTCGATCTCGGCCTACCT
>JANNQH010000345.1:0-1541 GCA_031400655.1 Deltaproteobacteria bacterium
CGAGGGAGTCCCGATCGGCCAGATGCTCGCGATCTCTCGGGGCGAGGGAAGTCCAATCGCCTCCAACGACACGCCGGAGGGACGCGCCCAGAACCGCCGGATCGACGTGCGACTGCGCCCGATCGTCAACAAGTAGTCGTATTAATAGAAGCACTACCCGCAGGGAGAGCGGGCGGCGGGCAGGAGCGAGGCGCGTCGTGACGGATCCGTCCGTGAGCGGATTCGAGGCGTGATTCCGCTCGAAAGATGGCTGGGAGCGAGATGGCCGGCTTTGCCTCGCCGTCTCGCTCCAGCGCGCGGGAATCCCGGGCGACGCGATCACGCGCAGGCCCCGGCTGTGCGCGCATTGCGCCAACGTCGCGGCGAGGACGAGGATGTCAGCATCGGCACGGCGAGCGGTGTGAACGCGACGTCGGCGCTCCGGGGTCCTCGCTCGGAGTCGTCGTCGGGACCGGGCGACGACAGCATCCCAAATCCGACGCGAGCCACGATCAGCCCGCCCGCGAGACGCAGTGCGGGCATCGAGATGCCGAAAAATTAAACAGCAGCGAGCCGCCGAACAGGAACACCAGGAGCACACCGGTCGCGTATCAGCAGGCCAGGAACACCTGGCGCTGCCGCTCCGCGTCGCTGAGATTCGCGGTGATCGCGAGGAACACGACCGCCATGCTGAACGGATTCACGATCGGGCACAGTCCTGCGAAGGTCGCCAGAATCGTCGTGAGCCATTCGCACACGCCGCCCTGGCCTACGGCTTGAAGGCCTACGGCGTGAACTCGACGCCGAGGACATATTGGCTCCAGAGCTTCCAGACGCCGTCTTGCTGGTGGAAGATCGCGATCGCGTCCATCGTGTTGTCCGCGAAGTCCTCGCTCTTCGGCGTGCCCACGGTCCGGATCCGTACGCGCGCCAGGGCGAACTCGTCGTCGTGCCCGATGTAGTCGAACCGCACCAGCTCAGGCTTCACTTCCAGCTCGCCGAACTGTGCCGCGAGCTCGGCCTTGGTCGTGTCGTATTCCGGCGACTTCGTGGCGACCGAGCTCAGCACCGCGTCGACATCCTCGCGGTCGTAGGCCGCCGTGTTCTCTTCCATCAGCTTGCGCAGCGCGTCGGCCAGCTGTGTGTCTTCGGCGTATGCGGCCGGCGCGGCGATGCCGAGCGCCGTCACGAGCGCGACCCAGGTCGATTTCGAACGGATCTTCATGTGTATGCTCCCGTTGCTCTCGCTTCAGTTGATGAAGCTTCCGTTGATGACGCTTCAGTTGATCACGCTTCAGTTGATCACGCTTCAGTTGATGACATTGTGGCCGCGCTGGTGCATGCAGTTGTTGAAGGCTCGTTGGAACGCCTGCTCCGTCTGGGCACCGCTCCGCACACCCTGACCGATGCCGCCCGCCGCTGCGCCGACGGCGGCGCCCCGGCCTGCATTTCCCATCGCCGCGCCGATCGCCGCACCGCCGGCCGCGCCGACGAGGCCACCTACCACCGCGCCCCGCGCAGCCTGGGCCGGTGCATTCCCCGAGACATTCCGGGCGAGCTGC
>JANNQH010000346.1:0-1948 GCA_031400655.1 Deltaproteobacteria bacterium
CGTCTCGATCGTGATCAATCGCTGGCACGACAACGTCAATTCGCTCTTCTTCGAGAAGGAGCAGCTCGACCCGTCCAAGGACTCGATCGACTTCCTCCCCGGGCTGATCAGCTCCTACCCGAATTTTTTTCTCGACCTCGAGGCGAAGGACGTGCCGGATTTCCTCGACTTGCTCGGCCACTTCGACGGCTCGCCCGCGTACCTGGCGAAGCTCAAGAAATACGGCGTGAATCGGTCGGATGCGCGGTTCTGGGAGCTCTACGACTGGTTCCAGGCGCGGGCCTATGAAGAGGATCCCATCGAGGCCGGTCTCTTCGACCTGAATCGCTACCACCCGCACGCGCTCGACTGAGAGCGCGCGCACCAGCCCACGTCGAGATGCTCGCCGAGCGGACGCAGCGCGAGGAGCAGTGCGAGTCGGGCTTGCACCACGGACGCAAGCTCGCGGCAACCCCTGCTCCATTCGCCACTCGCATGATCGCCCGATGGGTTCGCCATCACGCAGAAGGCCTCGTACCTTCAAGATCGCAGCGGCCGGTGCCGATGTGATCCACGACGCCATCGAGGCAGGGGCCTTGAACGATGGCGAGTGCAGATGAAATGACCGCCCAGCAGTCCGTCCATCTCGGCTTCGGCCACCCTTCTCGAAAAGCCCCGCGCATCGCTCGTTGGCTCGCCGCGCTCGGCCTCGTGCTGTGCGCCGGCAACGCCGACGCACTTTCCTTCCGAGCGGATTTCGTGGCCTCGACCTACCAGGTGCAGGCGGGCGACAGCTTCAGCGACCTGCTGCTCATGCACCAGAGCGGCAGCTCGATCCAATCGACCATCACGACGGGTCTCGCGAACATCTCGACCGCGGTCTACGCCGCCGGTGTGAACCAGAACTACAGCATCCTGCTCACCACGACCTTCGATGTCGCCATCGCCGGCAGCTATTCGTTCCAGGTCGGCACCGACTGGGGTCGCGGCGGCGCGGCGGCACTGATCGACAGCGGGACCGGCACGGTCCTCTCCGAGCGCGTCATCACGGACGACATCTGGTGGGGCAACGACTGGAACAATCCCGACGTCTTCACGACGACTTCGACGCTCGCGGTCGGGGATTCGGTCACGCTCGCCTGGATCGGCTTCGAGGGCTGCTGCGGCGGCACGTCGACGATTCGCTTCTCGGTCGACGGAAGCGCCTACCAGTCGCTCACGGCCCCCAATTTCCAGTCCTACGCAGTCGTCCCCGAGCCGTCCACGGCACTGCTATTCGGCATCGGACTGGTAGGCCTCTCCCTGGCGGGCAGCCTATTCGAGCGATGAGAGCGCCGTCCTGAGGCGAGCCTCGGCCGCGCGGCGTGGTACGCTGCGAGCCGTCGAGATGACCTCGATCAGGACGGTGGACCGCAGTGAACGAGCTCTTGTACGACCAGAGCAGTGGCTTGATTGCCGGCGTGCTCCTCGCCGCGATGGTGATCGCCATCGAGGCGGGGCATCGGCTGGGTAGGAAGGTCGCCTCCCGAGCGGACGACGAGCCCTACCGCTCGAACATCAACGGAGTCCAGGGATCGCTGCTCGGCGTATTGGCCCTGCTGCTCGGATTCACGCTCTCCCTCGCGCTCCAGCGCTTCGATCACCGCAGCGAAGCCGTCGTCGCGGAAGCCAACGCGATCGGCACGGCCTATCTCCGGGCCCAGATCCTCGCGCCCTCGCTGCGAGACGAAGCGCTGCAGACGTTCCAGCGCTATGTGGACCTGCGGGTCCGCGAGAATGCGGTCTCCCTAGATCGCGCCGACGAACGCGAGGTTCTGCTCGCCGCGGCGGCTGAGGTTCGCAGCGAGCTCTGGGGCCACGCACGTCAGGCGGCCGCCCTGGACCCTAACATGGTGACGACCGGCCTCTTCATCCAGGCGCTCAACGAGGCGATCGATGCCTTCGGACGGCGGGAGGCGGCGCTTCGACG
>JANNQH010000347.1:0-3952 GCA_031400655.1 Deltaproteobacteria bacterium
TCGTTCGCCGCGGAACTCCTGCAGGAAGGGACCGCTCCGCGGAAGATCCGCAAGGCGAAGGCCGAGCTCCCCGATCAAGAGGCCCACGCAGCCTGCGGCGATCGCGAGCGTGAGCTTTGCGATGGCCGGCGCCGGTCGTGCGGTGAACCGCGTCATGGCTGCTCGCTCGGCGCGTCTTTGCGCGTCAGGACCAGGAAGCGGCCATAGCGCCGGGTCGCTTGGAATCGCCGGCGCAGAAAGCGATCGATCTCGTCGAGAAAGCCAGCGACGGCGGCGTCGCTCGGCAGATAGCCGGAAAAGAGCCAATCGAATTTCGTCGGGTTAGCGCGTTCGGCCAGGAAATAGACGATCGGGTACCACGGCAACACGACGATCGATTCGCCCGGCCGGGTACGCGCGCGAGCATCGGCGACGAGATCGTCGAGCGGATCCGCCCGCTCGAATCGCGGTCCACCGAGCACTACCTCGACCTCGTCCACGGCATCGAAGGCCCGGTGCACCGCGAGATCGAGCTGGTGAAGCGTAAGGGAACTCACGAGCACGAGCGCGACCAACGGATAGGCGAGACCGCGCCCGAAGAGAGTCAGCAGGGCCAGCTTGTCCCGACGGCGCTCCATTCGAGTCCTCATGAGCGAGCCCGGAACCCCGTCCGCACGCGTGGGCCGATGGGCCGCGGCAGTCTACCCCAGGCGATCCGCCCGACCCTTCGAGATCCACCCGCCGCGAGCGCTCCCCAGGCTATCGTCGGCGCGATGAGTCCTGCCTATCCGACCGCCTCGATCCCGCGCGTCGCTCACCCGCCGCTCGACCGGTGTATCCGCCTCGTGTCGTTCACCGCGGCCTTCCTCGTCACGCCGGCGACTGGCTCGGACACTCCGCCTACTACCTCGATCCTCTCTACCCCTCTCTTCCTCGCCGCGATCTACTCGATCGCCCCGCCCGATACGCGCGGCGTCCTGCTCTTGCAGGCGCTGCTCGGTTCTCTGTCCGTCGTATTCTTGATGCTCATCGCGCGGCGGATCTTCGGCGATCAAAGCGCCCTCATCGTCGGTGCCATCCCGGCGACCTACTCGCTCCATCCGCTACTACAACCTCGGGTCCGCATTCCTCCAGCGAAGCGACGTGGAAGGAGAGCCTGGCGCTTCGGGATGCGGGAGACGTGGAGTGCGATTGAGTCTGGCGTACGAGCGGCTCGAACGGACGAATCTCGCCGAGCACGCCTTCGCTCGAGCGCTCCAACTCGATCCCGACAACGCCGTGGCGGCCGCCCGACTCGCTCGCACGAAGGCCGAGCTGGAATCGGGTGCGGAGAGCGATTAACGTCGGACCGAGTCCGCCGGCCGACCCACGGCGGACGAAGCACGATCCTCGAAAGGAAATGGCCATGAAGCTCGGATACATCCCGCCCATGACGAAGGCGCTGACCCTCGATCGCGATTACGTGATCCGCCTCGTCGAGATGCTCGAGCAGCAGAACGTCGAGTCCGTCTGGACCGTCGAGCACGTGATCATGGCCCGCAACTA
The DNA here is from genome assembly GCA_031400655.1 of Deltaproteobacteria bacterium. Lineage (GTDB taxonomy): Bacteria > Myxococcota_A > UBA9160 > UBA9160 > UBA4427 > UBA4427. Next base: position 1,525 of record JANNQH010000347.1, read on the forward strand.
CGAACCGCTCTACCCCTACTCCAAGGACGGCAAGGCGCCGACAGCCCCCGACACGCTGATGCCCGATCCGCTCGAATGGCTCGCGTTCGCCGCCGCGCGAACCGAGCGGATCAATCTCGGCACCTCCGTCGTGATTGCGTCGCAACACAGCGCCGCCATCCTCGCCAAGCGCGTCGCCACCCTCGACGCACTCTCGGGTGGCCGCCTTCGCCTCGGCGTCGGGATCGGCTGGCAGCGCGAGGAGTACGCCGCAGTCGGCGTCCCCTACAGTGACCGCGGCCGCCGCCTCGACGAGACGATCGAGGCCATGCGCATCCTCTGGCGCGACGAGTGGGCGACCTACCACGGCAAGCACGTCCAGTTCGAGAACGTCCATATGGACACGAAGCCGTTCAGCAAGGAGGGCGTCCCCATCCTGATCGGAGGCAGCTCGGAGCATGCGGCGAGCCGCGCCGGTCGTCTCGGCAACGGCTGGTACCCCTACGTGATTTCGGCCGAGGATTTCGGGGAGGGAATCGAGACGATCCGCAAGTCGGCGAAGGAAGCTGGCCGGGACGCGAGCAAAGTCGAGCTCTCGATCTGGCCGGCGAGCTTCGATTTCACGAAGACCTTCGACCTCGGCTTCGTGAAGAGCTATGTCGAACACGGTGCCCATCGCGTCGTCGTGAGCCAGGGCGAGTCGATGACGACGGACATCGGTGGGCAGCGGGACTTCATCCGACGCTACCAGGACGAGATTCTCGCCAAGCTCTGACGGACGTACAAGTCGCGAACGGCACGGCGCACGGGACGCGAATGGCTCGCCCGTTCTGCGAGCGGCGTCGCCTTCCGCCGTGGGTAGCCCCGGCGATCGCTGCGCTGATGCGGGCTCCGGCTGCGCTTTACTTCGCATCCCGTGCACCGCGCCGATCGCTCGCATTCGCGCCACCAGATCTGCGGATCGCATTTTCGGGTCGAGTTCGATTCCGACGAGCCCGGACAGACCAGATTGCGTTCGGTTTCAGCATGAGCGGCCGGTGCGGTGCACGGGATGCGAAGTAAAGCGCAGCCGGCGGTCGAATTGGCGGAACAGGCCGCCAAAGGCGAAGCGATCCGTTCTGGCGAATAGTCCGTAACAGGGGCGAGCCATTCGCGTCCCGTGTGCCGCGCCGGTCGCGACTTGTGAGGCGGTCGCGACTTGTTACGCGATCAGCTTCTTGACGGCCCCTTCGACGACGGTGCCGTCGAAGAAGTGGGGATCGGCTTCGGCCCACATCGTCGCGGCGTTCTCGAAGACGAACTCGCGGAAATCGTCCGCGTCGATCAAGCCGTGCTCGACGAGCTCCCAGGCTTCTTCGACGGTCTCGCTCATGTCGGTCACGTCCCAGTGACCGATGTCGGAGCTGAAGATCGCGCGCATCCGGGCGCCGAGGGGCAGGAGCCCCCGGTCGAAGCCGACGGCGTTCATCGGATCGTCGGCTTCGCAGCCGAATCGGAAGTTGCGCTCGAAGATCGTCCGGACGTCTTCGGCCTTCTCGATGCCAGTGCCCGCGAAGTCGTCCTGGAACAGGCCCGGACCCGAGAGATGCAGGAGCCCCGCCTCGAACTCGTCGAGATGCTTCTTGAAGCGATCGGAGCCGTGGCTCTGGAAGAGCGCGGCGACCTGTTTGCGGTCAATCGAGTCGGGATCGTAGGCGTGGATTCCGGGCACGCCGCGCTTTTCGAAATGGCCGATCAGGTCGGCGTAGAGGTTGCTCGCCCAGCCGACTCCCCCTTCGAGGAAGCCGCAGCGGAGCTTCGGGAAGCGGTGCGGGACGCCGTGCATCAACATCGTGCGACAGGTGGCCTCGCCGGCCTGGGCGAAGTTGCCGAGGTGGTTGAAGACGTAGTTCGTCTGGGACATGCGGCTGCCGAAGCCCATCGCGCTCGAGTGGAAGTTCGGGGCGACCCCGAGCTCGACACATTTTGCCCAGACCGGGTCGTAGTCGTAGGGACTCTCGGGGCCGAAGGCGTCGACCCAGCGCGCGCCGCGGGACTGGTCCTTCCCGAGCGGCCGGTAGACGAGGCCATTCAGGAGCATGACTTTGAGGCCGAGCTCTTTGCGGCAGTACTCGAGCTCGGCCAGCGCTTCACTCGGCTCGTACATCGGGATCATCGCCGCTGGCGTCAATCGATCCGAGAACGGCGCGAACATCTCCGCCGCACAGCGATTGAATGCCCGGATCGAGGCGTTGCGAAGCTCCGTCTGGTCGAGGCTCATCGCCGTGAGTCCCATCGTCGGATAGAGCACGGCGTAGTCGATGCCGAACTCGTCGAGCCGTTCGTAGAGCAGGCCGGGCAGCATTCCCGTCGCACGGTCGAGGGAGTTCTTCGCCGGATAGGGCCACCAGGTCAGCTTGAAGATTCCTTGCGCCCGCCGATCGTCGACGGACAGGGACTCGAAGCGCCG
>JANNQH010000348.1:0-16057 GCA_031400655.1 Deltaproteobacteria bacterium
GACAATGTGGAGATGGTGGTGCAGCTGATCACGCCGATCGCGATGGACAAGGAGCTTCGCTTCGCGATCCGTGAGGGTGGGCGAACGGTCGGCTCCGGTGTCGTGGCGGAAGTGATCGAATAACGACGGGGCGCTGCTGGCGTCGGAGGCGTTTCGGAACAGCCTCGCACGGGCGCTTCGCGAGCGACGACGCAGGCCGGGTTTGTATTAGGTGTGTTTCGGGGGCGTAGGGCCGTAGCACAATTGGTAGTGCACCGGACTCCAAATCCGGGGGTTGGGGGTTCAAGTCCCTCCGGCCCTGCCAACTCGATCATGGTCTCGATGGATCTCGATGAGATGAAGAGAGTGTCGCGCTTCGGAAGGCGGCACGGGTCCGAACGGAGTGGCAATCGTGACGGAGACGACGGAAGAGCCGAAGGGGCTGGTAGAGCGCTCCCGAAACTTCGTCAGCGAGGTTCAGGGTGAATTCAACAAGATCACCTGGCCCCCGCAGTCGGAGATGGTGAATGGGACGATCGCCGTGCTGGTGATCGTCGCGGTGATGGCAACTTTCCTGGGCATCGTCGATTTCGGACTGAGTCGCGTGATGCGGATGGTGTTGGGTTGATGGATACCTCGACTGGATCGGGCGCGCCGGGTCAACTCGATCCGAAGGCCTCTCATGATAAGAAGACCGTCAAACCGGCCGTGAAGAAGTGGTACATCGTGCACACCTATTCCGGACAGGAAGGTCGCGCGAAGAAGGCCCTGCTGGAGCGCGCGAAGACGCTTGGCTTCGAAGAGAAGTTCGACGAGGTCCTCGTACCCGAGGAGTCGGTCGTGGAGATGGTGGGCGGGCAGAAGCGGACTTCGAAGCGGAAGTTCTTCCCCGGCTACATCATCGTCCACATGGAGCTCTCGGACGAAACCTGGCACGTGGTCAAGGGAACGCCGAAGATCACGGGCTTCGTCGGCAATGCGACCGATCCGCCGTCCATCTCGGACGAGGAAGTCGCGCGCATGACGCAGCGGATCAAGGAAGGCGCGGTCAAGCCGAAGCCGTTGATCCGCTTCGATGAGGGTGAGAACGTCCGCGTCACGACGGGACCGTTCGCGAATTTTTCGGGCTTCGTCGACGAGGTGATGCCCGACAAGGAGAAGCTCCGCGTGATGGTCCAGGTCTTCGGGCGCGCGACGCCGGTGGTTCTGGATTATTCGAACGTGGAGAAGGCCTGACGCGAGTCGGGCGAAGCAGCCGGGCAGGCGTCCGGTTGCACGACACCCATGGCGCCACCCAGGGCAACGCCCGGGGCAGGGGTCCATGAAGCGAGCGGGAGGTCGACGTCTTTCGAGATTCCTCGATCGTTCGAGAATTTTCGGTGGAGAGTCGGCCGCAGACCGCCAGGGTAGTAGGAGCAAGCAAGAGTGGCGAAAAAGATCGTAGCCATCGTGAAGCTGCAGTGTCCGGCAGGGGCGGCGAATCCCGCCCCTCCTGTGGGCCCTGCCCTAGGCCAGCACGGTGTGAACATCATGGAGTTCTGCAAGTCGTACAACGCGCGTACGCAGGACAAGGCGGGACTCATCATCCCGGCTGAGATCACGATTTATTCGGATCGCACGTTCACATTTGTGCTGAAGTCGCCGCCGGCGGCAGTGCTGCTGAAGCGCGCCGCGAAGATCCAGAGCGGATCCGGCGAGCCCAACAAGAAGAAGGTGGGCCAGGTGACCCAGGCGCAGCTCGCCGAAATCGCAGAGCTGAAGAAGGAAGATTTGAACGCCTTCGACATCGAGCAGGCCAAGAAGATCATCGCGGGCACCGCCCGATCGATGGGCCTCGATGTGGTGGAGGGCTGACAGCATGCCGAACCAGAGCAAGCGCTACCGCAAGGCCCAGGAAGACATCGAGCCGACGACGCTGTACAGCCTCGAAGACGCGATCAAGAAGATCAAGTCGTCGCCGGCCGCGAAGTTCGACGAGACCGTCGACATCGCGATCAATCTCGGTGTCGACCCTAAACACGCGGACCAGATGGTTCGCGGCGCCATCGTGCTCCCGAACGGCATCGGCAAGCAGACGAGGGTTCTCGTGTTCGCGAAGGGCGATAAGGAGAAAGAGGCGAGGGCGGCCGGAGCCGACTTCGTGGGTGGCGACGATCTCGCCAAGAAGATCCAGGACGAGAATTGGTTCGATTTCGACCGCGTGATCGCGACGCCCGACATGATGGGTGTCGTGGGTCGACTCGGTCGTATCCTCGGTCCGCGCGGCCTGATGCCGAACCCGAAGCTCGGAACGGTGACGCCCAATGTGGCTGACGCGGTTCGGGACCAGAAGGCCGGCAAGGTCGAGTACCGCGTCGACAAGGCGGGCATCGTCCACTGCGGTATCGGCAAAGTCTCTTTCGAGGTGGAGAAGCTGTGGGAGAACGCGTCGGCCCTGATCGACGTGATCCAGAGGGCGAAGCCCGCCGCGAGCAAGGGCATTTATATGAAAAAGATCTCGGTGTCCTCGACGATGGGACCGGGAATCAAGGTCGACCCGACGTCGCCTCTCAAGGTCGGATGAAGGTGGGGTAGAACGATCATGTTGACTCGTAAACAAAAAGAAGAGCAGATCGACGAGCTGCGCGAGAAGTTCGGGCGGGCGACGAGCGTGTTCGTGGCCGACTACCGCGGCATTCCGGTGGCGAAGCTCGAAAAGCTCCGCGTAGGCCTGCGCAAGGCTCAGGCGTCGAACAGCGAGTTCCGCGTCGCAAAGAATTCGGTCCTGAAGCGCGCCTCCGCGGGAGGCCCGATCGAACGATTGAAGGGCGATTTCAAGGGAACCACCTCGGTCGCGATCTCGTTCGGGGACCCCGCGGCCCTCGCCAAGACCCTCGTCGACTACGCGAAGGAAAACGAGAAGTTCCAGCTTCGCAGTGCGTTCCTCGACGGCGAGGTGCTCGACCCGGCGGCGATTTCGAAACTTGCGACGTTGCCGTCCCTCGACGAGCTGCGTGGCAAGCTGATCGGTCTCCTGCAGGCGCCGGCGAGCAAGCTTGCACGGCTCCTCAACGAGCCCGGGGCACAGATCGCCCGCGTGATGTCTGCGAAAGGCACAGCCGCCGCAGGCGAATAGGCATTCGGGGTCGTGCGGGCCGAGCGGTCCGGACGACCCGAATATTCGGTCGGTCCTCCGATGGCGGAGACCGGCTTCAACAGGACCGGGCGGGAGGGTGATCGTCACCCGCTTGCACCGCCCGCAAGTCAAGGAAGAGGGAAAATGGCGGATCTCAACGAAATCGTGGACACCCTGTCCAGCCTGACTGTGATGCAGGCGGCCGAGCTCGCGAAGCTGCTCGAAGAGAAGTGGGGCGTGTCGGCTGCGGCGCCGGTCGCCATGGCGGCGGCTGCGGGTCCGGCTGCGGCACCGGTCGAGGTGAAGGAAGACTTCGACGTCATCCTGATCGGGTTCGGCGACAAGAAGATCCAGGTCATCAAGGAGATTCGCGGCATCACGGGTCTCGGCCTCAAGGAGGCGAAGGACCTGGTGGAAGGCGTGCCGAAGGCGATCAAGGAAGGCGTGCCGAAGGCCGAGGCCGACGACATCAAGAAGAAGATCGAAGAGGCGGGCGGTCAGGTCGACATCAAGTGATCGACCGACCGGAAGCCGATCGATCCAAGATCGGATGACACGCCGTCCTGCCTCCCGACCTCGACCATCGGGAGGCAGTGCGGCGGCTGAATGTTGCGATGGGATTCGCGGACTCGCGGTGGCGAGTGGCGAAGACCTTCGTTTTTGAGTGCGGAAGGGGAAATCCCTTCCGCGTTCCATCGGTCGAGCACCGGCGCCGTTCGGAATTGATCCGAATTCCGCGGGGCTACACAGGAGGGTGACGAACACTCGTGCCTGAGACCATCTTCTCCGAATTCGCTCCCAGAGTCCGTAAGTCGTTTTCGCGCATTCCGCGCATCGTCGATACGCCCAATCTGCTCGAGATCCAGAAGCAGTCGTTCGACCGGTTCCTCCAGACCGGTGTCGAGATGGAGAAGCGCGAGAGCACTGGCCTACAAGCAGTGTTCACGTCCGTCTTCCCGATCCGCGACTTCAACGACACCGCTTCGCTGGAATTCGTGGGCTACGCCCTCGAGCAGCCGAAGTACGACGTTCAGGAATGCCTCCAGCGAGGCATGACCTACGCGGCGCCCTTCAAGGTGACGATCCGACTCGTCGCCTGGGACGACGCCGAAGGCGCACAGACGATCCGCGACGTAAAAGAGCAGGAGGTCTACTTCGGGGAAATCCCGATCATGACCGACAACGGCACGTTCGTGATCAACGGGACCGAGCGGGTCATCGTCTCCCAGCTCCATCGCTCGCCCGGCATCTTCTACGACACATCCGTCTCGACGACGGCCTCGGCCGCCGGCAAGAAGATCTTTTCATGCCGCGTGATCCCGTACCGCGGTTCGTGGCTCGACATCGAGTACGACCACAAGGATCTCGTCTTCGCCCGCATCGACCGGCGCCGGAAGATCCACGTCACGGTCCTGCTGAAGGCTCTCGGCTATCAGTCGGAAGAGCTTCTGCAATTCTTCTACCCGATCGAGACGATCAAGCTCGACGGCCGGAAGATCATGAAGAAGACCGAGCCGGAGAACCTGATCGGCCAGCGCTGCACGCGCGAGGTCAAGGCAGACGACGGGGAAATCCTCGTCCGCAAGGACAAGAAGTTCACCAAGGCGGCTGCCCGAAAGATCCGCCAGTTGGGGATCGAATGGATCCAGGTCGGCCAGGAGGACCTGATCCGTACCGACGCAGTTCGCCGCGTCGCCCCCATTGACATCGTCGACGAGGACACGGGCGAAGTCATCGTCGAATGCAACGAAGAGTTGACAGAGGCGCATCTCGAGGACCTGCGGAATCGCAACATCCTCGAGTTCCCGCTGCTCTTCCTCGACCCGATCACGACCGGTACGGCGCTCCGCGACACGCTGCTCGCCGACAAGACCCAGTCGAGGGAAGACGCGATCATCGAGATCTACCGGCGCCTGCGCCCGGGCGATCCGCCGACGATCGACACGGCGACGAATCTGTTCAACAACCTCTTCTTCAACGCCGAGCGCTACGACCTCTCGAAGGTCGGACGGTTGAAGCTCAACCACAAGCTCGAGTTCAACGGCGAAGAGCGGGTGACCTTCTATCCCACAGGTGTTCAGAATCAGTCGGCCGAGATCCATCTCGGCGATCTCCCGACGCTCCGCCGCGAGGACATCCTCTCGGCCGTCAAATACCTGGTCGACCTGAAGAACGGCAACGATCCGAGCAAGCGGATCGACGACATCGACCATCTCGGCAATCGGCGCGTCCGCGTGGTGGGCGAGCTGCTCGAGAATCAGTACCGGATCGGGCTGGTGCGCATGGAGCGTGCGATCAAGGAGCGCATGAGCCTCCAGGAGATCGAAACGCTGATGCCCCACGACCTGATCAACTCCAAGCCCGTCTCGGCGGTGATCAAGGAGTTCTTCGGATCGAGCCAGCTCTCGCAGTTCATGGACCAGACTAATCCGCTCTCGTCTGTGACCCACAAGCGCCGCTTGTCGGCTCTCGGCCCAGGCGGTCTGACCCGTGAACGTGCGGGCTTCGAAGTCCGCGACGTGCATCCGACCCACTATGGCCGGATCTGCCCGATCGAGACGCCTGAAGGCCCGAATATCGGTCTGATCGCCTCGCTCTCGACCTTCGCCCGCGTGAACGAAATGGGCTTCATCGAGACGCCCTATCGCCAGGTGCGCGACGGCCGCGTGACGAAGGAAGTGAAGTTCATGTCGGCCCTCGACGAGGAGCGCATGGCGATCGCACAGGCGAACGCCGTACTCGACAAGGACGGTCGCTTCGTCGACGAGCGCATCTCCGCCCGGAAGCAGGGCGAGTTCGAGATGATCCCGCCCGAGGAAGTGGACATGATGGACGTGTCGCCGAACCAGCTCGTGTCGGTGGCCGCCTCGCTGATCCCGTTCCTCGAGAACGACGACGCGAATCGCGCCCTGATGGGCTCGAACATGATGCGGCAAGCCGTTCCGCTGCTGCGCACGAGCGCTCCGCTCGTGGGGACTGGCATGGAAGCCGTGGTGGCGCGCGATTCGGGCGTCACCGTCGTCGCCAAGCGCGACGGCACGGTCGAGTCGGTAGACGCCGCACGCATCGTGCTGAAGCCCGACGAGGACGACGGCACCGGTAGCAACGTCGACATCATCAACCTGATCAAATACCAGCGCTCGAACCAGAACACCTGCATCAACCAGCGGCCGATCGTCAAGGCGGGCGACCGCGTGAAGAAGGGTCAGGTGATCGCGGACGGTCCGGCGACGGATCGGGGCGAGATGGCGCTCGGCGCGAACGTGACCGTCGCGTTCATGCCGTGGGGTGGATACAACTTCGAGGATTCGATCCTCATCTCCGAGCGCATCGTCAAGGACGACTACTTCACCTCGATCCACATCGAGGAGTTCGAGTGCGTCGCCCGCGACACCAAGCTCGGCAAGGAAGACATCACCCGCGACATTCCCAACGTCGGCGAGGAAGCGCTGCGCGACCTCGACGAGGCGGGCATCGTGCGCATCGGAGCCGAGGTCCATCAGGACGACATCCTGGTCGGCAAGATCACGCCGAAGGGCGAGACCCAGCTCTCGCCCGAGGAGCGCCTCCTGCGCGCGATCTTCGGCGAGAAGGCGGGCGACGTGCGCGACACTTCGTTGCGCGTTCCGCCGGGCGTCACGGGCACGATCATCGGTGCCCAGGTCTTCTCCCGCCGCGGGGTCGAGAAGGACGAGCGCGCCAAGGCGCTCGAAGAGGCCGAGATCGAACGCTTGCGGAAGGATCAGGAAGACGAGATCCGGATCATCCGCCGGAGCGCCTTCAACAAGGTGCGCGAGCTGATCGTCGGCAAGCAATCGGCGAATCGGGTTGCGGACGAGCGCAAGGAGCTCGAGTGGCTGAAGCCGGGTGACAAGATCACGGCCGAAGTGGTCGGGCAGATCCCCGACCGCCGCTGGCGCGAGATCCAGGTGACTGACGCCCGGGCCCAGGAGTACGTCGACCGCGTCTTCCACCATGTGGAAGAGCAGGCGATGGTGATCAAGGCCGTCTTCGACGAGAAGATCGCGCGACTGCGCAAAGGCGACGAGCTGCCGCCGGGCGTGTTCAAGATGGTGAAGGTCTACGTCGCCATCAAACGCAAGCTCTCGGTCGGCGACAAGATGGCGGGCCGCCACGGCAACAAGGGCGTCATCTCCCGGATCCTTCCGGAAGAGGACATGCCCTACATGTCCGACGGCTCGCCGGTCGACATCGTCCTGAATCCGCTGGGCGTGCCCTCGCGCATGAACATCGGACAGATCCTCGAGACCCATCTCGGCTGGGCGGCGCACGGCCTCGGACGTCAAATCCGAAGACTGCTCGAGCGGCAGGCCACCAAGGCCGAGATCCGGAAGAAGCTGAAGGAAATCTACGCCGACAGCGAAATCGGCGAGATGATCGATGGCGCTTCCGAGGAGGCGATCGATTCGCTCGCGGAGAACGTGACGAAGGGAATCCACGTCGCGACGGCCGTGTTCGACGGCGCTTCGGAGATCGAGGTCAAGCAGGAGCTCGAGCGGGCGGAGCTGCCGACATCGGGCCAGATCGTGCTCTTCGATGGACGGACCGGAGAGGCGTTCGACCGCGACGTCACGATCGGCACGATCTACATGCTGAAGCTCCACCACCTGGCCGACGACAAGCTGCACGCTCGCTCGATCGGCCCCTACAGCCTCGTCACCCAGCAACCGCTGGGCGGCAAGGCGCAGTTCGGTGGCCAGCGCCTCGGCGAGATGGAGGTCTGGGCACTCGAGGCGTACGGCGCTGCCTACGCTCTGCAGGAGTTCTTGACGGTGAAGTCGGACGACGTGCAGGGCCGGACGCGGATCTACGAATCGATCGTGAAGGGCGAGCACACGCTCGAGCCCGGACTCCCCGAGAGCTTCAACGTCCTCGTGAAGGAGTTGCAAGCGCTCGGCCTCGACATCGAGATGCGCGAAGAGGGGCCGCCGGTCTGAATGGCAGGGGCGCTTCGGCGCGCTTTTGATCGCCCCGGTCGTTACGACCGGGGCTGAAGACATGGCCCGACTGAACGAACATCGCAGGAAACCCGAGAGAGGGACCCATCATTGCGTGATCTATACAATCTCTTCGAGAAGCCCAAGGACCCGTTGGCGTTCAACTCGCTCCGGATTTCGCTGGCTTCCCCGGACAAGGTGCGCGAGTGGTCCTTCGGCGAGGTGAAGAAGCCGGAGACGATCAACTACCGCACGTTCAAGCCCGAACGCGACGGGCTCTTCTGCGCCAAGATCTTCGGTCCGGTCAAGGACTACGAGTGCAATTGCGGCAAGTACAAGCGCATGAAGCACCGCGGCGTCGTGTGCGAGAAGTGCGGCGTCGAGGTGATCCAGTCGAAGGTCCGGCGCGAGCGCATGGGCCACATCACGCTGGCGTCGCCGGTCGCTCACATCTGGTTCCTGAAGTCGTTGCCCTCGCGCATCGGAAACATCCTGGAGATCACGCTGCGCGACCTCGAGAAGGTCCTCTACTTCGAGGCCCACGTGGTCCTCGATCCGAAGGACACGGAGCTCGAGAAGGGGGAGCTCGTCTCGGACGAGCGCCTGCAGGAGCTGCGCGAGGCCCACGGGCGCGACGCGTTCGAGGTCGGGATCGGCGCCGAGGCCGTGCGAAGGCTGCTGGCCGAGCTCAACGTCGAAGGCGAGTGCACGCGACTGCGCGAGGAGATGCGCGAGGCGACCTCTGAGGCAAAACGCAAGAAGATCGCCAAGCGCCTCAAGGTCCTCGATGCGTTCAACGAGTCGGCGATCAACCGGCCGGAGTACATGGTGCTCGAGGTCGTTCCGGTGATTCCGCCGGACCTGCGGCCGCTCGTGCCTCTCGATGGAGGTCGCTTTGCGACCTCGGATCTCAACGACCTGTATCGCAGGGTGATCAACCGCAACAACCGCTTGAAGCGCCTCCAGGAGCTGAATGCGCCGGAGGTCATCATCCGCAACGAGAAGCGCATGCTTCAGGAAGCGGTCGATGCGCTCTTCGACAACGGCCGCCGCGGCCGCGTGATCACGGGTCCCTCGAAGCGACCGCTCAAGAGCCTCTCCGACATGCTGAAGGGCAAGTCCGGTCGCTTCCGCCAGAACCTGCTCGGAAAGCGCGTGGACTACTCCGGTCGCTCGGTGATCGTGGTCGGTCCCGAGCTGCGGCTGCACCAGTGCGGGCTTCCGAACCGCATGGCGCTCGAGCTCTTCAAGCCCTTCATCTACTCGAAGCTCGAGCAGCAGGGCTTCGTCACGACCATCAAAGCCGCGCGCAAGATGGTGGAGAACGAGCGGCCCGAGGTTTGGGACATCCTGGCCGAGGTGATCAAGGAGCATCCGATCCTCCTGAACCGCGCGCCGACGCTGCACCGCCTCGGCATGCAGGCCTTCGAGCCGATGCTGATCGAGGGCAAGGCGATCCAGCTGCACCCGCTCGTCTGCGCGGCCTTCAACGCCGACTTCGACGGGGACCAGATGGCGGTCCACGTGCCGCTTTCTGTTGAGGCCCAGATAGAAGCACGCGTGCTGATGATGTCGACGAACAACATCCTCAGCCCCGCGACCGGCCGTCCGATCATCGGCCCCACGCAGGACATCGTGCTCGGCGTCTATTACATGACGCGCGAGCGCGCCGGCGCAGCGGGCGAGGGGATGAAGTTCGCCAGCCTCGAAGAGGTCCAGATGGCCTACGACGCGGGCGTCGTCGATCTGCACGCCGCGATCCACGTCCGTATGGATGGGGCGATGGTGGAGACGACCACCGGGCGGATCCTGCTGCGCGATATCGTGCCGCACGACATTCCGTTCGAGTTCATCAATCAGGTGATGGACAAGAAGGCGCTCGGTGAGCTGATCGACCAGTGCTACCGGCGCTTGGGCAGCAAGGCGACGGTGCTGCTGGCCGATAAGCTGCGGACCCTCGGCTACACCCACGCGACCCGCGCGGGTATCTCAATCTGTATCGACGATATGCGGATTCCGCCCGACAAGCAGCGCTTCCTCGATGACGCGACCCATGAAGTCGCCCAGATCCAGGAGCAGTACCAGGAAGGTCTGATCACCGACGGCGAGCGCTATAACAAGGTGGTCGACATCTGGGCCCAGGCGACGGAGCTGATCACGACACAGCTGCTCGAAGGCATCGCGACGGACATCGTCGTCGACGCGGATGGCACGGAGCGGCAGGTCCCGTCGTTCAACAACGTCTACATGATGGCCGACTCGGGTGCACGCGGATCCGCGCAGCAGATGCGGCAGCTGGCCGGCATGCGCGGTCTGATGGCTAAGCCCTCGGGCGCCATCATCGAGACGCCGATCACGTCGAACTTCCGGGAAGGTCTCTCGGTGCTCCAGTACTTCATCTCGACGCACGGTGCGCGGAAGGGTCTCGCGGACACGGCGCTCAAGACGGCGAACTCGGGCTACCTGACGCGGCGACTCGTCGACGTGTCGCAGGACGTGATCATCCGCGACCAGGATTGCGGCACCGACGACGCGCTCGAGACGAGCGCGCTGATCGAGGCAGGCGAGATCGTCGAGCCGCTCGGCGAGCGGATCCTCGGGCGCGTGGCGCTCGACGACATCAACGACCCGGTGACGGGCGAGCTGCTCGTGCGGGGCGGTGTCGAGATCGACGAAGACCGTGTGCGCGCGATCGAGAACGCGGGCATCGAGTCGGTCAAGATCCGATCGGTCCTGACCTGCGCCAGCACCTTCGGCGTGTGCATCAAGTGCTATGGGCGCGACCTGTCACGCGGCACGATGGTGAATCTCGGCGAGGCGGTCGGCGTCATCGCGGCGCAGTCGATCGGCGAGCCGGGCACCCAGCTCACGATGCGCACTTTCCATATCGGAGGTGCGGCGACCCGACGCGCTGAGCAGTCCCACGCCGAGGCGGCGAGCGAGGGCACGATTCGCCTCCACAACATCCGCACGGTCGTCGACAACGAGGGCCGGGCTACGGTGATGACCCGCAACAGTGAGGTCGGCATTGTCGATGTCTCCGGCCGCGAGCGCGAGCGCCACCCTGTGGTGTACGGAGCGACCTTGCGCGTGAAGGACGGTCAGGTCGTCCACGCGGGTGACGTCATGCTCGACTGGGATCCCTTCGCCAGCCCGATTCTTTCCGAGATGCGGGGCACGGTGCAGTTCCGAGACATCATCGAGGGCGCCACGATGCAGGAGCAGGTGGACGATTTCACCGGCGTCTCGTCGAAGGTGATCATCGAGTCGAAGGATCCGGAGCTCCGGCCGCAGATCACGATCATCGAGGCGGGCGGAGCGAGCGAGTCGAAGTCATTGCTGCCGGTCGGCGCCTACCTCTCGGTGGGGGAGGGCGAGGAGGTGACGGCAGGTCAGGTCATCGCGAAGATCCCGCGCGAGGCGTCGAAGACGAAGGACATCACTGGCGGTTTGCCGCGGGTGGCCGAGCTCTTCGAGGCGCGAAAGCCCAAGGAGTGCGCCGTCGTCACCGAGATCGATGGCGTGGTCAGCTTCGGCCCCGATTCCCGCGGCAAGCGGCGCGTGATCGTGACTCCGGACCAGGGCGAGCCCGAGGAGTATCTGATTCCGAAGGGCAAGCACGTCTCCGTCCACGAGGGCGATCGCGTGCGAGCCGGCGAAGCGCTGATGGACGGCTCGTCGAATCCGCACGACATCCTCAAGATCAAGGGCGAGAAGGAGCTCGCGAAGTATCTCGTGGACGAAGTGCAGGAGGTCTACCGCCTGCAGGGTGTGAAGATCAACGACAAGCACATCGAGACGATCGTCCGCCAGATGGTCCGCAAGGTCCGCATCACGGATCCCGGCGAGTCGGACTGGCTGATCGGCGAGCAGGTGGAGAAGTCGATGTACCGGGAAGTCGTCGCGAAGCTCGAGACGGAGGGAAAGACCCCGCCTCGGGCCGAGACCCAGCTCCTCGGGATCACCAAGGCTTCGCTCTCGACTGAGTCGTTCATCTCGGCCGCCTCGTTCCAGGAGACGACCAAGGTGCTGACCGAGGCCGCGATCTGGGGCAAGAACGACTATCTCCGCGGTCTGAAGGAGAACGTCATCATGGGACGCTTGATCCCGGCGGGTACGGGGCTCCCCCAGTATCTCTCGATCGGGATCGAGGTCGAGATGCCCGAGGGCTTCGAAATCGCCACCGCCGAGCGCGGGGACGCCACCGAATCGGATCTCAGCGCGCCGCGTGGGCTCGTGATGGATCAGGCGCCCGAGACGGGGCCGACCCTCGCGAGCCTCTTCGCGGGGGATGCCAACACGGCATCGGAGGGTGGTCCCATCGACATTTGAGGCGCGTGCGGGGGACCGACCCGAGGACTCGTCGAGTCCAGTTCGCCTCCGATTTGAAAAGCGTGAAGCGCGCAAAGACCATTGGCGAGCGCAGAATGCGCAGACGAGTTTCCGCCCCCATCGACTCCGGCCGATGGGGGCGGTTTCGTTTGCGGGTCGGCGTTGACACGACCCCGCAGGAGGCTAAGCTGCCGGCCGTTTCCAGCAGCAGGGATTCTTCAACCCCGCGGTTCGTTTCCGGTTTTCGAAGAGAGGGCCTGAGGTTACCTCCGGTCTCTTCGTCCCAGAGAAACGTGACTCCGGGGCCGTTCTGTCTCTGATTTCCGGTTCATGAATCAAGATTCTCGTCCTCTTATCGTCCTCTTATCGTCAGAGGACGTCTCGACACCCTACTCGGACACGTCGAGCGACCCGTTCCGGTCGCGGTCGCGATCGAGTCAGCAGGAGTTCCGCCTCGCCCCATGCCGACCATCCAACAGCTCGTTCGAAAAGGGCGTAAACCGAAGGCCACGCGCTCGAAGTCTCCCGACTTGACGGCATGCCCGCAGCGGCGCGGCGTCTGTCTGCGCGTGTTTACTGCGACGCCGAAGAAGCCGAACTCGGCGCTCCGCAAGGTCGCTCGCGTTCGCCTCACGAACGGAAACGAAGTCAACGCCTATATCGGCGGTGAAGGCCATACGTTGCAGGAACATTCGGTCGTGCTCGTCCGCGGAGGCCGCGTGAAGGATCTCCCGGGCGTGCGTTACCACATCGTTCGCGGCTCGCTGGACTCGACCGGCGTCGACGGACGAAACCAGAGCCGCTCCAAGTACGGCTCGAAGCGGAAGAAGTAGAGAGAGGACGCGTAGATGCCCCGAAGACGCGAGGTACAGAAGCGCCAGACGGCGCCCGATTCGAAGCATGGCGACGTCATGCTCGGCCGCTTCATCAACGTCGTCATGCGTGACGGCAAGAAGAACACCGCCGAGCGGATCGTCTACGGCGCTTTCGGCGAGATCGAGACCAAGATGCGCAGCGACCCGATGGCGATGTTCCGGCGTGCGCTGGAGAACATCCGTCCCCGGCTCGAAGTGAAGAGTCGCCGCGTGGGCGGTGCGACCTATCAGGTGCCGGTCGAGATCTCGCCGCAGCGGGCGACGTCGCTCGCGATGCGCTGGCTCGTCCAGTACTCGCAGTCTCGCCCGGGCAAGAGCATGCGCGAGAAGCTTGCCAACGAGATCATCGACGCGGCGAACGACCGCGGCGAGAGCGTGAAGAAACGCGAGGACACGCACCGGATGGCGGAAGCCAACAAGGCGTTCGCGCACTACAGATGGTGAGCCGCGGGCGCTCGATGGTGAGCCGCCGCTGGTAGCCACGAGCGCCGAATGGTGAACCCCGGCGCAAGCCGGTAACCGCGGGAGTTGTCATGCCGAGAAGCACGCAACTCTCCGAGACCCGAAACATCGGCATCATGGCTCACATCGATGCTGGTAAAACGACGACGACCGAACGGATCCTGTTCTACACGGGCGTCAACTACAAGATTGGAGAAGTTCACGACGGCGCGGCCACGATGGACTGGATGCAGCAGGAGCAGGAACGCGGAATCACGATCACGTCGGCCGCGACCACCTGTACCTGGCAGGGTCATCGGATCAACATCATCGACACTCCCGGACACGTCGACTTCACGATCGAAGTCGAACGCTCGCTCCGGGTGCTGGATGGGGCGATTGCGGTGTTCTGTGGCGTCGGAGGCGTTGAGCCGCAATCGGAGACGGTCTGGCGACAAGCGGACAAGTACCGCGTGCCTCGCGTGGCCTTCGTGAACAAGATGGATCGTATGGGTGCAAACTTCGACAACGTGGTCTCGATGATCGAGAGCCGACTGGGGGCTCGGCCGCTGCCTTTGCAGCTGCCGATCGGCTCGGCCGACACGTTCTCGGGGATCGTCGACCTGCTAGAGCGCAAGGCGCTCTATTTCGACGACGAGAGCCAGGGAAGCGTCGTCCGGAAGGCCGACGTGCCGGCAGAGCTCGCGGACGATGTGGAGCTGGCGCGGGATCAGCTGGTCGAGCGGCTTGCGGACGTGGACGATGCGGTGATGGCGAAGTATCTCGACGGCCAGGACGTACCGGTCGCAGAGCTCCGGTCCGCGATTCGCCGCTGCACGTTGAATCTCGACCTGGTGCCGGTCCTTTGCGGCAGCGCCTTCAAGAACAAGGGCGTCCAGCCATTGCTCGACGCGGTGGTCGCCTATCTACCTTCGCCGGCCGACGTGCCGCCGGTGGAAGGGATTCACGAACAGGGTGAGAAGGTCGTCCGCCGCAAGGCAAGCGACGACGAGCCGTTCGCGGCGCTCGTGTTCAAGATCCAATCCGACCGCCATGCGGGCAGCCTCGCCTATCTGCGCGTCTACTCGGGAACGGCGAAGGCAGGCGAGAGTCTGCTCGATTCCTCGACCGGAAAGAAGGAGCGGGTGGGCCGCTTCCTCCAGATGCACGCCAATAAACGCCAGGAGCTCGACCAGGTCTACGCCGGCGATATCGTGGCCGCGGTTGGGCTCAAGCAGGTCGTGACGGGTCACACGCTCTCGGCGGTGAACGCGCCGATCGTGCTCGAGTCCCTCGATTTTCCGGAGCCCGTCATCGCGATCGCAATCGAGCCCAAGACGACGGCCGACATGGACAAGCTGGTCCAGTCCCTGGATCGTCTGGCGATCGAAGATCCTTCGTTCAAGGTCTCGACCGATACCGAGACGGGTCAACTCCTGATTTCCGGCATGGGCGAGCTTCATCTCGAGATCATCGTCGACCGCCTGCTGCGCGAATTCGGTGTCGACGCCAACGTCGGCCGTCCGCAGGTGGCCTACAAAGAGACGATCTCGGCGCCCGCTTCCGGAATGGCCGAGTACGTGAAGCAGACGGGCAACGCGAGCGAGTTCGCGGTCGTAAAGCTCGAGGTCGAGCCCGGCGAGACCGGCTCGGGATTCGTGTTCGAGAACGCCGCGCGACCGGAAGCGATCTCGGGCGTCTACGTGAAGTCGATCGGGCAGGGATGCCGCGAGGCGGTCCAGAGCGGCCATCTCGGCGGCTACCCCGTCGTAGACGTGAAGATCAGGCTGGTGGATGGCACGGCGCACGACACCGACTCCTCGGAGCGGGCATTCCTGATCGCGGGCGCGATGGCGGCCAATGACGCTCTCGCGAAAGCGAAGCCGGTCCTGCTCGAGCCCATCATGAACGTCGAGGTCGTCACGCCGGAAGATTTTCGCGGTGCGGTCCAGGGTGATCTCAACAGCCGGCGCGGTCAAATCAAGGGCATCGAGATGCGTGGAGTTCTCCAGGCCGTGCAGGCCGAGGTTCCGCTCTCGGAGATGTTCGGTTATGTGAGTAGTGTGCGCTCGATGACGCAGGGCCGCGCAAGCTACACAATGCAGTTCTCGCATTATGCGCGAGTTCCGGAAGCGGTCACGCGCGGGATCGTGGCGTCCTACTGAGCTTTTTTCACGAGCCAGGGTCGAGACCTGGCAGGAAGAGGAAGAGCATCCGATGGCCAAGGCAAAGTTCGAGCGGACGAAGCCCCACGTGAACGTGGGGACCATCGGTCACGTAGACCACGGCAAGACGACGTTGACGGCGGCGATCACGTCGCGTCAGGCGACGAAGGGACTTGCGCAGAAGGTGGCGTT
>JANNQH010000349.1:0-5770 GCA_031400655.1 Deltaproteobacteria bacterium
CGCGAGTCGAATTGCTCGTTGACCCGCGCTCGCCAGGCGCGGTCGGCGAAGAGCTTCGGGCGATCGGCGTGGGGCAGCGCCGCGAGCTCGGCGAAGGCCGGCATCTGATAGAACGAGGTCGGCTCGCGCATCATGATCTGCTGCACGATCGGGCGACACGTGACCTGGACCCAGACGTCGGCGCCGGCTTTTCGTCCGGCCAGATGCTGGGCGAGCTTGTCCTGATAGGGGGCGCGGGATTTCCAGCCGGGCGGATAGGTCAGGATCGCCGACCAGTTGACCCGCCGGCCGGTCTTCTTCTGGAATTCGTAGATCCAGGCGAACTCCTCGCCCGCCGCGACGTGGACGACACCCAGGCCAATCTCCTGGGGCACGCGCATCAGCGCTTCGAGCTCTTCCTGGGAAGCCACCACCGACGGCACCGGGCGACCGCCGTCACCGAGGTGGAAGCCTGCGCGATCGGATGAAAAGCCGAGGGCACCGTCGCGGATCGAGTCCGCCACGAGCTGCTTCATGCGGACGATCTCGGCGTCCGTCGCCTTTCGCTCATATGCCTCGTCGCCTAATACGTAGGCCCGGACGGGCGTATGACCGACATAGCCACCGAAGTTGATCGCGACGCCGCCGCGCTCGACGGCCTCGAGGTATTCGCCGTAGGACTCGAATTCCCAGCGGACGCCCGCTTCGAGGGTCTCGAGCCGCATGTCCTCGACCTTGTCGAGGGTGCGCATGAGCGAGGCGCGGCCGGAAGCCCGCGTCGGCGCGATGCTGTAGCCGCAGTTGCCCGCGACGACGCTCGTGACGCCCTGATAGGACGAGGGTGTGAGCGCCGGATCCCACAACACCTGGGGGTCGTAGTGGGTATGCATGTCGATGAAGCCCGGGGTCACGAGCTTGCCCGACGCGTCGATCTCCCGCGCACCGCGCACGCTCGGCGCGAGCTCCGCAATGCGCCCGTTCGTGATCCCGACGTCGAGCCGACGGCCCGGGGCGCCGGTCCCGTCGATCAGCGTGCCTCCGCGAATCGCGATCTCGTGCATGGGAACTCTCCTTGCGGGTGGAGCCCGCTCCCGGCCTGGAGGGCGGGGGCGGGGGAGGAGTCGAGGAAGTGGTACTCGACGGGGTGTCAAGCCGCCATACGGGGCACGGGCGGAATCGCGGACTGCTACGAATCCGGTCCGGCGGCGATCGATCCGGGGAACTTCCGCGGGAGAGCGTGGCTCAGCGAGGTTCGGCCAATTCAAAATCCGATTTTGAATTAGCCGCAACCGTCCGGTACGCTCACGAACATGGTCATCGCACGCGATCTCACTCCCTGCCTGAAAAAGGCCGCCCGGAAATTTCCGGCCGTCACCGTCACGGGGCCACGCCAGAGCGGGAAATCCACGCTCTGCCGATCCGTCTTCCCGAAACTCCCCTATGTGAGTCTCGAGGCCCCCGACGTGCGGGCCTTCGCCATCGAGGATCCGCGCGCGTTCCTGGCCCAGTTTCCGAAGGGCGCCGTTCTCGATGAGATCCAGCGGGCGCCGGACCTGCCGTCGTACCTGCAGGGTCTGATCGACGAGGACCCAAAGCCCGGACGATGGATTCTCACGGGCTCGCACAATCTCGCCCTCGTCGAGTCGGTGAGCCAGTCGCTGGCAGGCCGAACCGCGATGCTCCAATTGCTTCCCCTCGCTCGCGGCGAGGTCCTCCGGTTCGCCCGTCATCCGACGAGCCTCGAAGAAACCCTCCTCGCTGGCGGATATCCTCGGATTCACGATCAGCGACTCGATCCGAGCGAATGGATACGCGCGTATGTCGCGACCTACATCGAGCGCGACGTCCGTACGATCAGCAACGTGGGGGATCTCCTCGCGTTCCAGCGCTTCGTGGAGCTCTGCGCAGGACGGACCGGCCAGCTTCTCAACTACTCCTCTCTGGCCGCTGACTGCGGGATCTCGCAACCGACGGCCAAGGCATGGCTCAGCGTGCTTGAGGCGAGCTTCATCGCCTTTCGCCTGCCCGTATTCCACTCGAATACCCGCAAGCGTCTCATCAAGATGCCAAAATTGCACTTCCACGACAGCGGGCTCGTGTGTTGGTTACTCGGAATCCGCACTTCCGAGCAGCTTCAGTCCCATCCGCTGCGCGGCGCAATCTTCGAGAGCTGGGTCGTATCCGAGATCTTCAAAGCGCGCGCCAATCAAAATAAATCCGGTGGAATCTCCTACTACCGGGACCGCGACGGCGCCGAGGTCGATCTCGTGGTCGAAGAGGCTGGGCGACTCATGCTCGTGGAAGCGAAATCCTCGAGAACGATCTCTGCGCGCCTGTTCGACGGCGCAAATCGCGTTCGGCAACATCTCGAGAGTTCGTCGCGAGCGTGCCGCGTCGTCGTCACCTACGGCGGCGAGGACCTGCAACGACGTTCGAACGAGAAGCTGATTCCCTGGTCGCGGCTGCACGAAGAGAAATGGACTTGAGCAACCTCTCGACCCCGTCGCTAGGCGCACACCGGCGGCCGCCGATCGATCCACGGCGCCGCCGCCTCGATCTGTGACCCGATCCGAATGAGCAGATCCTCCGCACCCTGCTTCGCCACGAGCTGGATTCCGAGCGGCAATCCGTCCGACGTCCAGTGGAGCGGGAGCGCGATCCCGGGCTGGCCACTCACGTTGTAGGGCGAGGTGTAGGGGACGAGGCGGACGATCCGTTCGACGTCGGCGCCCTTCAGCGTGCCGATCTCGGGAGCGGGCTCGGACATGGTCGGGGTGACGAGCAGGTCGTTCGTCTCCCACCAGCCCGAGATGCGATGCGAATAGCGGTGCATCTCGTCGAGGTTCGCCAGGTACTCGGGCGCAGTCAGCGCGCGGCCGCGTTCGGCGAAGGCCCAGGTCGCGGGCTCGACACCGTCACGCGGAACCGGGGCGCCCGTGCGAGCAGCGATCCCGGCCAATTCGTGGGCGACGCAGGCTGCGACCGAGACGGCGAGGATGCGGCCGAGCTCGTCGTGGTCGAGCTCTTTCGGGTAGCCGTCGTGGACGTGATGGCCGAGGGAGGCGAGCAGTCGGCCGCAGCCTGCGACGGCGGCGCATGCGTCGGGTCCGCCGGGATAGCTCGCGTTGCCCGTGAAGAGACCGATCCGGAGCCGGCCCGGATCACGGCCGAGCTCTTCGGCATAACGTCGCGTGGGCGGTGCGGCGGCGGCGGGATCGCCCGGGAGCGCGCCGTGGACACAGTCGAGGATGTTCGCGAGGTCGCGGACCGAGCGGGCGACCACGAACTCGGTGACACAGCCGCTCCAGGCTTCGCCGATCTCGGGGCCCAGGGTGATGCGACCGCGCGAGGGCTTCAAACCTGCGATGCCGCAGGCGCCGGCGGGATTGCGGATCGAGCCGCCACCGTCCCCCGCATGGGCGACGGCGACCATCCGCGACGCCACCGCCGCGGCGGAGCCGCCGCTCGAGCCCCCGACGATCCGGTCGAGCTTCCAGGGATTGCGGGTCGGGCCGAACGTGTCGGGCTCGGTCGTAGGCGATAGGCCCAGCTCCGGCGTATTCGCCTTGCCGACGAACAGGAAGCCGGCGCGGCGGAAGCGCGCGGTCAATTCGCTGTCGCGCGGCGAGATCCAGCGGCGGTCGCGCAGGACGCGGGTCCCACCGTACTGCGGTGCGCCGGCGAGGGTCGCGCCGAGATCCTTCAGCAGGAGCGGCACTCCGCGGAACGGCCCATCGCCGAACTCGCCCCGCGCGAGCTGCGCGCGCGCCTGGTCGAAGAGTGGAATGACGACGGCGTTCAGCTTCGGGTCGATGCGCTGGATCCCGGCGATCGTCTCCTCGAGCAGCTCGCTCGGGCTGCACGCCTTGCTGCGGACGAGCTCCGCCTGACCGGTGGCGTCGAGATCGGCGATGCGGGTCACGGCAGACTCGTCGGGCTGAACGGGGCCTCGCCGAAACGATCGACGCCGAAGCCGGCGATCTTTGCCTGGACCTCGCGCGACAGCAGATATTTCTCGAGCGCCTTCGCCCCCTCGAGCTCGATGGGACCCACGGAGCGGGTCGAGTCGAGCTGCAAGATCGATTCGACGATCTGCAGCGACTTCGCGGGCTTCGAGAGCACGACGAGGTCGAGCTCGTTCTTCATGGCGAGGTAGCTCCCGAGATCAGACAGGATGTAGGCCTTCCGCTGGCTCGCGACGCGCAGGGAATCGCGCATGCTGGTCCCGGTACGAAACACGCCATCCAGGCGACTATCGGGATCGAGACCCGCCAACCGCACCAGCTCGCGCTCGCGGACGTGGGCCGTCGAGTCGTCGCCCCGGGTCACGAAGGGCGAGTGAAACCGCAGGATCTGCCCCAGGGCCGCCTCCGGCCTGGCGACCCCGGCAATCTGCGCCGGATCCGCCTTTGGCCCGACGATCACGAAGCGGCTCTCCATGAAGGGCGTGCGGCGTGTGACGACCCCCTCCTTCTCGAGCGCTTCCTCAGCGCTCGGCGAATCGGAGAGCACGACGTCGACCTCTCCCTTGCGGGCCCGGACGACGACGGCGCCGATCTCGCGCGCCGACACGCGGACCGAATAACCCGACTTCGCGACGAAGCCCTCGAGCAGGAAATCGACGACGCCCGAATCCTTCAGGGCGTTCGTCGTCCCGATCCGCACGACACGTTCTTCAGCCGAAGCCGAGCGAGCGGCAAGCGCAACGAGCGCTACAAACGCAAGGAGCGACGCGATACGCGCTCCACGAATGGCAATCCGGTCGACCACTTGATTCATCAAGTCTCCCATCATCTGCCGCTAGGCGCCGCGCGGAATCAATCCGGCCAACGCGTCCCAGGTCCGCACCACCGACCGCTGCGGATCGGCGCCAACCCCCACCGGCAGGAACGCCAGCTCGTCGACGCCCGCCGCCGCGTAGGCCCGCATCGAAGCCTCGAGCGCCGCCTCGTCGCCGTGGGGCACGACGGCATCGATCATCGCGTCCGTCCAGCCATCCTCGAGCGCGCGGTCGGAATCCGGGACACCGCAGCGCTGCAGCAGCGCCGCATAAGCCTCGAGGCGTGGATAAAGCGCAAGGTACGAATGGACCCCCGCCCGCACCTCTTCGCGATTCTTCGAGAGGATGCAGGGCATGATCATCACGACCGGCGGCGTCGGCCGCCCCGCCTTCTTCGCGCTCTCCTGCAATACGGGCACGATCGTGTTCCGGACGTAGGCCGGCGGCGCGAGCCACGGCAACACGCCGTCGGCAACGCGCCCGGCCAGGCGACACATCTGCTCACCGAGCGAGGCGATCAGGATCGGAATCTCCGGCGCTTCGACGTCGACCTGCCAGTCGACCTGGTACATCTCGCCCTGCAGCTTCGCGTGGCCCTTCGAGAAGCTCTGGCGCAGCACCTCGACATACTCGCTCGTGTGGCGGATCAAGCGCTCGAAACGCAGGCCGAAGCAACCTTCGATGATCGAGGCGTGGCCCGGGCCGAGGCCGAGGCGAAGTCTTCCGCCGAGGGCCGCCTGGGCGGTTCGCGCCTGCATCGCCATCACGAGCGGATGGCGCGTGAAGGTCGGCAAGATGTTGGTCGTCAGCAGGATCCGCTCGGTCCGCTCGCGCGCCAGCGCAAAGACCATGAGGGGATCCATGTGATGGCCACATCCGAGCATCGCGGCGTGGAAGCCCTGGCGCTCCGCCTTCTCGAGCCAGCCGAGGGCCTGCCCGAGGTCGCGCACCTCGGGCGGCAAAACGATCGATCGCTTCATGACTGGCTCCCTCTCGATGCTCGCGTCCCGG
>JANNQH010000350.1:0-10642 GCA_031400655.1 Deltaproteobacteria bacterium
GCTCGAGGCGATCGAGATCGGCGACGATGTAGTCCGGGGCGAGCTGGATACGCGGGATCGGCATCGCGGCGGGCAGCCGGTTCGCCTCCAGGGGGCCGAGATCGATGCCGTGCTCGGCGGCCCGCAGGCGGCGGAGATTCATGCCTTCGGACTTGTCGTCGAACTGGTCGCCGTAGGGGCCGACGCGAATCAGCGCTTCGATCATGCGCAGCGGGCCGTGGCGGTCCTCGAGCTTCGCGAAGGCGACCTCGGGCGAGACATTCGGGCAGCGCGTGCCGGGCCCGACCACCATCGCGAGCAGGCCCTTGATCATCAGGTCGTCGACGACTTCCCAGGGCGCGCCCGCGATTCGCGCGCCGAGCTCGACGATGATGCGCCAGTGGTCGCGCTGGTCGGCCTCGGGCTCGAAGACGGTCGGTGACCAGCGGGCAAAGTTTCGCACGCTCGTCGTCTCGAACAGGAGGTCGTAGTTCTCGTGCTCCATCTGGACCGTCGAGGGCAGGATCAGATCCGCATGCCGCGTCGTCTCGTTCAGATAGATGTCGAGGGAGACCATGAAGTCGAGCTCGTCCATCGCGGCGACGAGACGTTCGCCGTTGGGCGCCGAGAGGACGGGGTTGCCCATGATCGTGAGGAAGCCGCGCATGCGCGCATCGCCGGCACTCGATTGCTCCATCTCTTCGGCCATCACGCCACAGGGGATCTGGCCCGAGATCTCGGGGATTCCGCGTGCGACCGTCTTGTAGCGGCCATGGACGAAGGGCTCGGCGGTTCGGCCCGCTTCCGAACGGCCGGTCGCGGGGCGCGGGAACAGCATGCCGCCCTCGGCGTCGAGGCGGCCAGTGAGCACGTTCACGACGTAGACGAGCCAGCTCGCGAGCGTCCCGAACTCTTGTGTACAGAGACCGATGCGGCCGTACCAGGCACCCTTCGCGGCGCAGAAATCGCGCACGAGCTGGCGGGTCGTCTCGGGGGCGATGCCGGTCGCGGCGGCGACGCGCTCGGGCGAATAACGCGAGGCGATCTCGCGGATTCTTTCGATGCCGTCGGTGAAGTCGGCGAGGCGGCCCGGCTTCGCGAGGCCCTCGGCGAACAGGACGTGGCAGACGGACAGCAGGAAATGGGCGTCGGCACCGGGCTTGATGAAGAGGTGGTCGGTCGCGATCTCCGCGGTCTCGGTCCGGCGCGGATCGATGGTGACGACGCGGCCGCCACGGTCGATGATCGCGCGCAGGCGCTTCTTGATGTTGGGGCCCGACATCAGGCTGCCCTGGGAGACGAGCGGGTTGCCGCCCATGCAGATGAAGAACTCCGTCCGCTCGATGTCCGGGATCGGGAACAGCCAGGGCTCCCCCAGCATGTTGTGGAGCGCCACGTTCTGGGGGAACTGGTCCATCGTACCGGCGGAGAAGGAGCGCTGGGTTCCGAGCGCATTGAGCAGGGCCGGGAGATAGAGCTGACCGCCGACGTTATGTCCCGTCGGGTTGCCGATGTAGAAGCCGTTGGCGTTCGCGCCGTGCGCCTCTTTGATCGCCTTCAGGCGCGAAGCGGCGTAGTCGAGGGCGGTTTCCCAGTCGATCTCTTCCCAGCTTCCGTCCGGGCGCTTGCGGAGCGGGCGGCGCAGGCGATCGGGATCCTCGTAGATCTCCTTCATCGCGTAGGCCTTGGGGCAGAGGTAGCCCTGGCTCCGCTGGTCCTCGCTGTCGCCCTCGATGCGGAGTACCCGCCGCGCCTTGGGATCGATCTCGACGTTCAGCCCGCAGCTCGCCTCGCAGGTCGGGCAGGAGCGATGGACGATTTGGGTGGCGGGGGCGGCGTTCGAGCGGGCTGAGCTGGGCGCGGATGCGGTCATCGTCAGGTTCCTCGCACGTTGGGTCGGTGGCGGAGCGTTGCGGCCGAGGGCCAGCTCTCGTTCCGGACCAGGCCTTCCTGGACCGCCGAGGCGACGAGCCGGCCGTCGCGAGCATAGAAGAGTGCCCGGCCCATCACCCGCGAGCCCTTGAAGACGGGGCTGTCGTGGACGGCGTAGATCCAATCGTCCATGCGCACCGGCTCGTGGAACCACATCGCGTGGTCGAGGCTCGCCGACGACACGCCGGGACTCATGAGGCGGAAGTCGAAGGGATGCATGCCGGCCACCGTGACGAGCAGGTCCGAGACATAGCCGAGGACCGCCGCATGCACGCTCGGCGTCTCGGGCATCGGCCCGCGCGCCCGCAGCCACGCCCGCAGCTCGGGCTTCTTCGGCACCGTCGCCGTCATCTCGAGGCCCCCCTCGACCAGGATCTGGACCGGGCCCTTGCCGAACTTCTCCGCCGGGAAGTCGATCCCCCGAGCCTTGATCGCCCGCAGGATCCCGTCTTCGTACTCCTCGCCGGAGGGCTCGGCCGGGATCTCGACGGGCTCTTCGTGGACGGGGCTCGGCTCGTTCTCGTGGAACGAAGCCATGAAATCGAAGATCGCGGGCTCGCCCTGGCGCGCGATCACGCCGCGGGTGTGGAAGCTGCGACTATCCCGCACGCAATCGACCTCGTAGTCGATCGGGAGGTCGGGGTTTCCGGGGCGCATGAAGTAGGCATGGGCCGAGTGGATCGGGCGCCCGCCGACGGTCGCCTGGGCTGCGGTCATCGCCTGGGCGAAGACGAGGCCGCCGAAGATGCGGCCGTTCAGCGCCGGCTGGCTGTAGCCCCGGTAGCGGTTCTCGCTGGACTTCTCGAGCGCCAGCAGCGAGAGCAGGTCTTCGAGCGGAGAGCGTTCGGAGTCGCGAAAGGTGGGGCACATGGGCCGGGACGAGTAGCGAACCGGGGGATACTCAGCCGGCCCGCGAGCGGATACTCTCCGCCCGGTCCATCACCCGAGAATGTCTTCTGCCCGCGCCGGCGCGGGCTCGCAAGGAACCTACCCGATGGCAGATCTGCCGTTTCTCCTTTTCGATGCCGACAACCACTACTACGAGGCCGTCGACGCCTTCACGCGCCACATGGACCCGCGCATGAAAAGGCGCTGCATGAGCTGGGCGGAGCTCAACGGCCGCAAAGAGCTGCTCGTCGCCGGCAAGGTCAATCGCTTCATTCCGAATCCGACCTTCGATCCGGTCGCGCGGCCCGGCTGCCTTGACGACTACTACCGCGGCATCAACCCGGAAGGGAAGAGCATCAGGGACGCCTTCGGTGCCCTCGAGCCGATTCGTCCGGAATACCGCGACCGCGACAAACGGCTCGCCCGCATGGACGACCAGCGGATCGAGAAGGCGATCTACTTCCCGACCCTCGGCGTCGGCATGGAAGAAGCACTGAAGGACGACACCGACGCGGTGCACGCCGCCTTCGAGGCATTCAACCGCTGGCTGCTCGACGATTGGGGCTTCGCGTACAAGGAGCGGATCTACGCCGCGCCCTACATCTCGCTGATGGACCGCGATCGCGGCATCAAGGAGCTCGAGTGGGCGCTGAGCAACGACGCCCGCTTCATCGTCATGCGCCCGTCCTTCATCTACAACAAGGCCGGCAGCCGCTCGCCGGCGGATCCGCACTTCGATTCGTTCTGGCAGATCGTGAACGACGAGGGAATCACCGTCGTCTACCACGGCGGCGACTCGGGCTACGGGGATTATATGGCCGACTGGGGCGAGGGCGGCTCGATCGAGAGCTTCGGCTCCTCACCGCTTCGCAGCATCGCGATGTCCCACAAAGCGCCCTTCGACCTGGTCGCCGCGCTGATCGCCCACCGTCTCTTCGAGCGTTTCCCGAATCTCCGCATGGCGAGCATCGAGATGGGCGCCTTCTGGGTTCCGTGGCTCTTCCAGTCCCTCGAGCGGACCTACGGCCAGAGCCCGAAGAGCTTCTTCGAGGATCCCTGCGAGACGTTCCGGAAACACATCTGGATCGCGCCCTTCCACGAGGACAGCCTGATCGGCCTCAAGGACCTGATCGGGGCGAGCAACATGCTGCTCGGCTCGGACTGGCCCCACGCCGAGGGCCTGCCCGACCCGACGGATTTCGCACACGAGCTGAAGGGCTTCAGCGACCGCGAGATCAAACAGGTCATGCGGGACAACGCGCTCGGGCTCTCGGTGCGGCGGCCGGTGTAGGTCGGCACGAGCTCAGTTCCGCTCCAGCAACCGAATGCGTGAAGGATGCCAACGATGCGCGCAGCGCTCCTCGAGAAGACCCAACAGCCCCTTGCGATCGTGAACGACGTCCAGATCGAGTCGCCGCGGCCGCGCGAAGTCGTCGTGCGCGTGACCCATTGCGGGATCTGCCACTCCGACCTCACGATGATCGACTCGCCCTTCGGTGGACAGGTGCCCTGCATCCTCGGCCACGAGGCGGCGGGCCTCGTGGAAGAGGTCGGCGGCTCGGTCACCCGCTTGAAGCGGGGTGACAAGGTCATGCTGACGCCGATCCCGTCCTGCGGCGCTTGTTATTACTGCGTGCGCGGGCAGAGCTCCCTCTGTGTCGACGGTCAGAACTTCATGACGGGGCTCCGCAAGGACGGATCGAGCCCGCTGTCGCGTCAGGGCGAGCGCGTCTTCCAGGGTCTCGGTCTCGGGGGCTGGGGCGAGTACGCGGTCGTCGACGAAGGGCGAGCCGTCAAGATCGATCAGGACACGCCGCTCGAGATCGCCTGTGTGATCGGCTGCGCGATCCAGACCGGTGTCGGCGCCGTCCTCAATACGGCGCAGGTCGAGGAGGGCGCCACCGTCCTCGTGATGGGCCTCGGCGGTATCGGGATCTCGATCGTCCAGGGCGCGCGCCTCGCGAACGCGTCGCGGATCATCGTGTCGGATCCGGTTGCGACGCGCCGCGATTATGCCGCGAATTTCGGTGCGACGGACATCCTCGACCCGACGAAGGAGGACGTCGTCGCGAAGGCGATCGAGCTGACGGGCGGGATCGGCGTCGACTACGCCTTCGACGGGGCAGGGGTGTCGGAGTTGATCTCCCAGGGCATCAGCGCCTGTCGGATCGGCGGGACGACCGTGATGGTGGGAGCCGCGATGCAGCCCCTCACGCTTCCGATTCCGGCGATCTTCCTGACCCAGCAGAAGAAGCTGTCGGGGTGTTTGCTCGGGTCCTGCAACGGACACCGGGACATTCCGCGCTTCCTGGCGCTGTGGCGGAAGGGGGCCCTCGATCTCGAGAGCATGATCAGCCATCGACGCCCACTCGCGGACATCAACGCGGGGCTCGATGATATGCGGGCGGGCCGAGGGCTTCGGACGGTGTTGGCGCTCTAGGCGATCTCGGCGATTTCATCTGCCCGGATCGAACACTTTGAGCGGGGGAGAAAATGATGATTGTCTCGGTCGTCCGGATGGGTCTTGGGGAAGCGGACGAGCGTGATCTCGATCGGGCTCCGCGCAGGCGGGCCGCCGCTTTTCTCGCGAGTCTAGGCGCAGGGTTGCTGCTGGCCGGCTCCGCAGCCGCCGGCGGTCTCTATGTCAACGAGCTTTCGACCACCTCCCAGGGCAATGCGGGAGCGGGTCGCGGGGCCTGGGTGCCGGATGCGTCGGCAACGCTCCACAACCCTGCCGCGATGACCCGCCTCGATGATCATGGTTTCGCCGGGGGCTTGTCGCTGGCGGTCGGCAACGTGAGGTTCGATCCCGCTTCGAACTCACCGAGTGGTAACGCAAGCGGCGGCAATCAAGCGGGAGTCGCACCGCTCGCGAGCTTCAGCTACGCCCATGTTCTCTCCGATCGCGTGCGACTGGGCCTGAGCTTCTATTCGATTTCGGGATCGATCCTCGACCCCGACAACGACTGGGCGGGTCGCTTCGAGCTCCGGAAAATTTCCCTTTTAACGATCAGCATCTCGCCCACCGCCGCGATTCGCGTCACCGACTGGATTTCGATCGGCGGTGGCCCGGTCGTGAGCTACGGGGTCCTGGACTGGGACCTGACGGCCGAGTTTCCGCCGGGGTCGGGCAACGAGTTCAACGTGCAGCTCGATCAGCTCAACGACTGGCAGGCCGCCGGGCGGGTCGGCCTGCTCCTGCATCCGCGGAAGGATTTCTCGCTCTCCGTCTACTACAACTCCGAGACGAAGTTCGACCTCAGCGGAAGCGTCGATGGTCCGGTGGGCCTCAATCCCAATCTCGACAGCGAGCTGCCCCTGGCCCAGTTCGTCGAGGTCAGTGCGTACTGGCAGGCCACCGACCGGCTTGCGCTGCTCGGGACATTCAACTGGGAGGACTGGGGCGCGGCGAACGAGCTCGGGATCACTCTCGCGTCCCGCAGCGTGGACGCCACGACCGGCTTCAACGACACGTACAAGATCGGCGTCGGCGCGAACTATCAGCTCAGCGATCGCTGGCTGCTGCAAACGGGCGTGATGTACGACACCTCGGCCCTCAGGAACAAGGATCGCAGCGTGGCACTCCCCATCGACGAGCAGGTGCGCTTCTCCGTGGGCGCACAGCACGACCTGAACGAGTCGGTCACCCTCGGCATGTCGTTTACCTATGTCAATCTCGGCGCGGGGGAGGTTCGCAACCCCACCGTCCGGGGCGACTACAAGAACAACGATGTCTTCGTCCTGGGGACGACCGTCGCGTTCAAGCGGCTCCCCTGGAGCGGAAAGCTTCGGCTGGGCGGCGCTGGAACCTGAATTCCGGCAGACGGCTCGCGGATGCAGATCGAGATCGCATGAACGCTCCCTGCGCGACGCAGACGGGCAGGCCGACACGACGGGCCCGCCTGCGTGACGCATCGGAGTTCGCACGCGCGATTCGGTGTGTTCGAGGCGTTCGAGGAGAATGACGCTCGCGGCCTACTTGGCCTTCTTCGATTCCGCTTCGTGGAGGTCCGCGAGCGCATCGTATTCGGCCGCAGATGAGGTGCTATTCGCTGCAATCTTCTTGCAGTGACTGCCCATCTTATCCATCGCGCCTCGCTTCTGCATGCCGTAGCTGCGTGCCATGCTCTCGTGTTGCGCTGCTTCGGCCCGGGCCTCGGCGGCCTTGGCCCGGTAGTGCTTCGCCAAGGTGGCGTGGGAAGCCGGCGTGTCCGCGGTCTCGACCATGAACTGTTCGATATGGTCCGCAGAGTGTCCCTGATCTGCAGCGAAGGTAAGGCCAGGTGTAGCGACGAGGGCTCCGAGCAGAATGACGAGTCCGATCTTGCTGCGCATCGTATTCTCCATTTTTGGGTTTTCGGGCCGGCGGCACCGCGCCGCAGAGCCCGTCTACAATGAAGATTACGGATCGGAACGAGATCGGTGACACAAATTGCGTTCGATGCTCCTGTTCACGCCGAACCTGCGTGGCGATCGACCCGGGAACGCGCCCAGACAAAAGGAACGCGATCTGGTGGATCAGTGGTCACAGTGCTCCGTCCCGGTTGGCTTTCTGTCACGCAAGAGATGTTCCTCGGGGCGGAATGTCCCATTTGTCGCGGATGCGGACGCCCTTCCCTTCCCTCGACATCGGCATGTGATTTGCTTTCAGCCTTTCCTGCCACGTTACGAAGGGGGCGTCCGTATGCCTGATGGTCGAGCGCTGCGACAGGCAGCCCGTGAGCTGCCCGACGAGACGCTCATGGGTCTCTACGCGGTGGGTGACGGCGCGGCGTTCGACGAGCTCTTTACGCGCTACGAGAAGCACGCCTTCGGCTATTTCGTGAAGCGCACGCGCTCGCCGGATCGCGCTCAAGATCTCTACCAGGAGCTGTTCCTCCGCATCCACCGTGCGCGCCATGCGTACGACCCCGGTCTTCCCTTCGCCCCGTGGCTGTTCCAGATTGCGCATCGCCTTTTGATCGACGACGAGCGACGCGCCTATCGAAGTCGAGAAGTGTCGCTCGACGGGTCGCCGCCGAGCGCCTGGCCTGCGGTCGAATTCGATGCTGGCACTGATCGCGAGCTTCTCTCCCGGCTGCTCGTCGGCCTATCCGATGCGGAGCGACGCATCGTCATTGGGGCCAAGCTGGAAGGCGTCGGCTACGCCGAGCTCGCCGTGCAGCAGGGGAAAACCGTTGCCGCAGTCAAAAAAATGGCTTCGCGCGCATTGCAGCGGATACGCGGCCCGGCTCTTGCGGAAGCCGCGGTAGGCTTGCGCGGCTCCTGATCAACTCGATCGACGGTGGAGTGACGAGAGGCATGGAGAACGGCCAGACGCCGGGATACCTCCGCGAGGGCGTTCGCTCTGGAATCGCCGCCGCGATCGAGCGCGACGCCGAGCTACGCGGCAGTCGAACGGCTCGCCTGCTGGTTGCAGCCGGCGCGCTCGGGATCTTTGGCGCGCTGGGGATGATCCGTATGCTCGCGGGCCACCCTTATGGCCACCATCCCATCTCGCACGTCGTCGTCTTCTCGGCGATCTGGAGTGGCCTCCTGGTCGTGGCCCTGGCGCTGGTGTTCCTCCAGGTGCGCACGCCCTCGTTGCCCCTCGCCCGCGCGGCCTGCGTGGGCATCCTCGGGCTCGGCCTCGCCGGGGTATGCAGCGCGCTTTGTCCCGATCAGCATTTTCTCGATTGGTGGGTCGCGACCGCCGCGGGCGGCCCCATTCGATCGCTGGGGGGACTGCCCTTGAGCGCGTTCTGCTTCGGCGGTGTCACGACGCTGGTGTTTGGTGCCGTGGCCGCGGCTGGCGGCCTGGGCGGCCGGCGTCCCGAGCGGATTCGTCCGCTCTTGCCAGCGGGCATGCTCCTGATCCTGCTCGTGCCCGGTGTGGCCCTGCAGTCGTACGGGACGTCGCCCGGCGTCTTCATCGCATGGCTGCTCGGGACGGCCGGGGGCGCCTATGCCGGGGTAGGGATCGGAATCGCTCTCCGCGCGTGCCTGTTTATCTGATCCTCGATGGGGTCTAGAAACGGTCGCATGGACACCTAGAATCGAGGTGGATGGAAGTCCGCTCTCGAATCTGGCGGGTCGGAGGTCGCGGATGAGTCCCGATTCAGCGCTGACGGATCCGGTGTGCGGCATGACCGTTCGCCCCGATGGGCCCCATCGTCACGAACATGACGGCACGACATACGGCTTCTGCTCGGCGGGCTGTCTTGCAAAATTTCGTCTCGAGCCCGACCGCTACCTCCATCCGAGTCCCGCCCCCGAATCGATTCTGCCGGCGCGCGCGTACACGTGCCCGATGCATCCTGAAATCGTTCGCGAGGCGCCCGGCAGCTGCCCGATCTGTGGCATGGCCCTCGAGCCCATGAGCGGCCTGCCCGACGAGGAGAATCCCGAGCTCGAGGACATGACGCGCCGATTCTGGGTAAGTCTCGTGCTTGCCGCGCCGGTCTTCGCGATCGCGATGGCGGAAATGCTGCCCGGCGCACCGCTCGCAGCGTTGGGCCTGACGCCGACCACGCTGACCTGGATCCAGCTGTTGCTCGGCACGCCGGTCGTCCTCTGGGGCGGCTGGCCCTTCTTCGCGCGCGGCTGGGCGTCATTGCAGAACCGACACCTCAACATGTTCACGCTGATTGCCCTCGGAACCGGAGCGGCCTGGGGCTACAGCATGCTGGGCGCGATCGCTCCGGGAATGTTTCCGGCTTCCTTTCGAGGTCATCACGGCCAGGTCGGCGTCTACTTCGAGGCCGCCGCGGTGATCGTCACGCTCGTGCTGTTGGGCCAGGTGCTCGAGCTACGCGCGCGCAGCCAGACCGGCGCGGCGATTCGCGCGCTGCTCGGACTCGCCCCGAAGACGGCGCGTCGCGTGAACGCCGATGGCAGCGAGACCGACGTCCCGCTCGAGCTGGTGCAGGTGGGCGATCGCCTGCGGGTTCGTCCGGGCGAGAAGGTTCCTGTCGATGGTGTCGTCGACGAAGGCCAGAGTGCGGTCGACGAGTCGATGCTGACCGGCGAGCCGATTCCGGTCGCCAAAGCCGTGGGCGATCGCGTCACGGGAGCCACGATCAACGGGACAGGAGCGCTGCTGATCCGGGCCGAGCGCGTGGGCTCCGAAACGCTCCTGGCGCAGATCGTCCAGATGGTCGCGGAGGCGCAACGCACCCGCGCGCCGATCCAGGGGGTCGCGGACACCGTGGCCGGCTACTTCGTCCCCGCGGTGATTGCCGCCGCGGCGCTGACGTTCCTGGTCTGGGCCCTCGTCGGCCCCGAGCCGCGCATGGCGCACGCGCTCATCAATGCGGTGGCGGTGCTGATCATCGCGTGCCCGTGTGCGCTCGGACTCGCGACGCCCATGTCGATCATGGTTGCGACCGGGAAGGCCGCGACCGTCGGCGTGCTGTTTCGAAACGCCGAGGCGATCGAGCTCTTGCGCACCGTCGACACGATCGTCATCGACAAGACGGGGACGCTCACCGAAGGCAAGCCGCGCCTCGTCCGCGTGGTCTCCGCTCCGGGATTCGCGGAGGACGAAGTGCTGCGGTTCGCAGCCGCGCTCGAGCGTGCGAGCGAGCATCCCCTCGCGCAGGCGATCCTCGCGGGCGCGTCCGAGCGCGGCATTGCCCTCGAGCCCGTACAGGCCTTCGACTCGCGTACCGGGCGCGGTGTCGTGGGCGAGGTCGCGGGGCGAAAAGTCGGGATCGGAAATCCGCGCCTCCTCGGCGAGCTCGGCGTCGACGCTTCTGCGCTCGCGACGATCGCGGACGCAATGCGCGCCGAGGCGCAAACCGTCATGTTCCTCGCAGTCGATGGACGGCTCGCCGGCCTCGTCGGCGTCGCGGATCCGATCAAG
>JANNQH010000351.1:0-2186 GCA_031400655.1 Deltaproteobacteria bacterium
CCGTCATGGCGAGGGGCGCGAGCACTGCGAGCCGCGCCCAGGCTGGATCTGCAGCCCAGCCGAACAGGAACAAGCTCCACCAGACGAGCATCTCGCCCAGGTAGTTCGGGTGGCGCGAGTAGCGCCAGAGTCCCGTTCGCAGCGTCTCTGTTGGTTGCCGGGAGCCCGTCGTGAACGCCCGCAGCTGATGGTCGGCGATCCACTCGAAGGCGATGCCGGCGCTGCCGACGATCAGCGCCGCGAGATCGAGGATGCCGAGCGGCCGGCCAGCGTGCACGACGGCCGGGTACAGGGCGGCGAGGCCCGCGTAGACGATCACGGTCGGGAAGAAATGGATTCCGACGAAGCTGATCGGCCAGAAGAGCTTCGGCGCCAGCTCCCGAAATCCGACATAACGCCAGTCCTCATGGTCGAGCCCCGTCCAGCCGCGCGCCCAGTTCCACGTGAGGCGCGCGCCCCAGACGCAGACGACGAGACCGATGGCCGAAAGCCGAAGGGCCGGAACACCGCTCTCCCCGAGTGTCATCCAGTAGAACACGATCGCGATCGGCACGACGCTCCAGTAGGCATCGTAGAAGCTCGAATTGTCGTAGGCGGCGCTGAAGCCGAAGATCACGACCGTCGCGACTGCGTCGGCGACGAAGGTCCGGACGAGCGGATCTTCGATCGGCGCGAGCACGAGGGTCGCGTAGCCCGCCGCCAGCGCCATCCCATAGGCCAGGCCGACCAGACGCAGCGCTTGCGGTCTCGAAATCGTCGATCCGGTTCCGTGTGCGCTCATGCTCTCCCCCTCGAATCGGCCCCGAACACGCTCGCGTGGGCACTCCTCGCCCGGCTCATTGAACGCGCCGCTCTCCCTGCCAGTACGCGTCCCGCAGCTTGAACTTCTGGAGCTTGCCCGTCGCCGTGCGGGGCAGCGATGCCACGAGCTCGACGCGCCGGGGACACTTGAAATGCGCGAGTCGATCCCGGCAGAAGGCGATCAGCGCATCGGGCTCGGCCGACGCGCCGCTCCGCAAGACGACGAGCGCGAGCGGTGTCTCGCCCCATTTCGGATCGGGGACGCCGATCACCGCACACTCGAGCACCGCCGGATGCTGATAGAGGCAATCCTCGATCTCCCCGCTGCTGATGTTCTCGCCGCCCGAGATGATCACGTCCTTCTTGCGGTCGACGATGTGGATGTTCTCGTACTCGTCCCAGACCGCGAGGTCACCGGTGTGGAAGAATCCGTCCTGGATCGCGGCGTCGGTCTGAT
Source organism: Deltaproteobacteria bacterium (assembly GCA_031400655.1). Lineage (GTDB taxonomy): Bacteria > Myxococcota_A > UBA9160 > UBA9160 > UBA4427 > UBA4427. The sequence continues at coordinate 1,259 of JANNQH010000351.1, forward strand.
CGGGCTGATCGTAGTAGCCCGCGAAGACGACGTTCGAGCGAGCGCAGACCTCGCCGACCGAGACACCGTCCCGGGGCACCGGCCGCCCGTCGGGATCGAGGATGCTGAGCTCGACACCGATTCCAGAGACGCCGGCGCGGGCGCGGCGCGACCAGTCGGTCGCCGCGGTCATGGCGTCGGGCGCGGAGATCGTGAGCAGTGGCGCCGTCTCGGTGAGGCCATAGAGCTGGAGGAAGCTCCAGCCGAGCTCCGTTTCGAGGCGCTCGATGAAGGCGGCAGGCGGGGGCGCACCGGCCACCGCGAAGCGCGGACGCGTTCGGATCGCGAAGCGCTGTTTGTCGGGAAAGTCGAGGATCGTCCGCAGTACCGCCGGCGCCATGCAGGCGAAGGTGACCTCCTCTTCGGCGATCAGGCGGAAGATGGGTTCGCCTTCGATCGCGCGCAGGATCACGTGGGTCCCGCCCATCCCCGTCAGCGCGTAGACGCCGCCCCAGCCGTTGCAGTGGAACATCGGAAGCGTCCAAAGCTCGACGTCGTCGTGGCGGATGCCGAGGTGGGCGATCAGGTTGTAGGCGTTCAGGTAGAGGTTGCGATGCGTGAGCATCACGCCTTTCGGGCGGCTCGTCGTGCCCGAGGTGTAATTGATCGAGACGAGGTCGTTTTCGGCGAGGGGCTTCGCGAGGGTCGGTCGGCCAGGGCGGGCGTTTTGGAGGAGCGCGTTCCACGAGAGCCAACCGGGCGCGGGCTCCCCCTCGTCCTCTGCGACGATCCAGTGCCGGACCTTCGGCAGGCGGGGGCGCAGCGCGTCGACGACCCCGGTGTACTCGGCGTCGACGAGCACCGCGCTGACACCGGCGTGGTTCAGGATGTACTCGTGGTCCGCCGCGACGAGGCGGTAGTTGAGGGGAACCAGCACGAGGCCCGCCTG
>JANNQH010000352.1:0-3848 GCA_031400655.1 Deltaproteobacteria bacterium
GAAGGATCCGCGCGTGCACCCGGCGCTGCGGTTCAACTACCTCTCGACCGAGCACGGAGCCGTTGTGGCTCCCGACAAAGAGTGCACCGCCCGCCGCCGTCGCCTGGGACCGGAGCTGGGACGACTCCGGAAACGCCACCACCCATTTGACCGCGAGCTTCGCGACCTCGCCCCGCGCGATCCCCTGCCCGTCCGGAAGCGAGCGAACATTGCGCAAGCCATTGCCCCAGCTCGGATACGCCTCGTCGCTCCAATCGAAGTGGCTCCGTTCGGGGGCGCACCGGGGCGACACTTCGAAATTCCGCTCGCTCTGCTTCGATGCGAAGGAAACCCCGGTGAAGAACTCCGCCACCGCGCGTCGGCTCGCGTCGTCGAGACCGGCGCCCATCCGCCGCATGTTGCCGTGGGTCAGCGCGTCGTAGACGAAGCCGGGCGGGCGGCCGCGATTCTGCTCAAAGAGGGACGAGAGGATCGGGAGGCTGTGGCAGACCGCGCAGTTCGCGGCGAAGACGGCGGCGCCGTCTGGGTTGGAATCGAGGGCGGAGTGGGTCGTGCGAGGGGGCGAAGAGTCGGCGCAGGCGAGCGCGGTCATAACGGAGGCGAGGACGAGCCAGGTGGGAACGTGTCGAAATAGGAGCATGCCGCGCACGATCGCTCGGGGTGTTTCGACAATCAAGCCCGACACGCGCCGGCTCGAGTCCCATCGCAGGCAGGCCTACGCGATCAGGAAGCCGCCCCCGGCAAGCATCGCCAGCACGCCGGCGATCTGTCCGACGCGGTCGCCGACAGGCATTATTTTCTCGATCAGCACCACGCCCGCCAGGGCGGCGACCCACGCCAGGTTCATGACGCCCCCGAAGAACAGCAACGCCATCAACAGCCAGCAGCAGCCGATGCAGTACGCCCCATGGATCAGGCCCAGCCGGATCGCCCCCGCATAGCCGGTCCGCCAATGCGCCATCAGGAACGAGAATGGCGAGCGGCAATTCGCGAGGCAGAGCTGCTTCAGCGGCGTCAATTGATAGAGGCCAGCGACGACGAGCAGCGCGCCGCCGATTCGCGCGTTGCCCAGCGCCATCGTCGTGTCGGAAAGGAGCTGCGCGCCCGACAGCGCCCACTGCACGAGCGTGGCGACCAGAGAGAACAGCGTCCACACCGCAACGTACGTCCCGGCGAATACGATCGTCGGCGCCAACGTCGTCCCTTCGCTCGGCGTCTGTCCGGCCACGCGTGCATAGAGCAGGATCATCGGCGCGGCCGACGGCAGCATCATGGCGACCATCATGATTGCCCACATTGCGAAGACCATCGCCGCGTAAGAGGGCGTCCACGGCATCGCCGCCGCGCCCATCTCCATTCCCTCCATCGAGGACATGTCCATCGACGACATGTCCATCGCGGCCGGCGACATGCTCATGTTGAGGAGGGAGAGCCACGCGAACCCGCTCGCGAGCACCAATGCGATCGCAATCAGGATCCGGTCGTGGCTCAACGCCGCTTGCCAGATCGAGCGATCGGTCATCGGCGCCCGGCGCGAAGCGCGCTCAAGCCGGCACGCCGTAAGGCGTCAAATCCATCTTGCAGAGATGCGCGTGGCGGCCCGACCAATCGTGGTGGATCGGCTTGCTGCTCTTCACGGCGCCGCTCGCATACTCGGCTTCACGATATTCGAAGCCGTCCGGCAACTGGACGCGCGCACGCTGCTCGATGCCCGTCACCTTGTTACGAATCGGCTCGATCGCCACATCGACGAGATCCGAGACCCGCACGCGCCCCGTGCGCCGTTCCAGATCGCCTTCGAACTCGATGCGACGGAAGAGCGGCTCGTACACCTTCGTATAGGTCGTCGAGAACACGTTGAAGATCGTCGCGCCCGGCGCCGTCTCCTGCCCGGTCAAGATCTTCAAGACGGCATCGCGTTGCTCGGCATTTGCCCGGTCGTCGACAACGGCGAGGACTTCGCCATTGCCTTCGTGAATGGCCTTGGGCCAGGCGAAGAGACCGAGCCAGACCACGCCGTCGAGCTTCAGCTTGCCGAAATGGCCCTTGTCGATCCGCATGGCGACGGCCGCTCGGCAATCACCCCGTGTCGGCAGGGCATTGAACTGACAGGGGCAGCCCCAATCGCAATTACAGCTCGTGAGCTCGAGGCCGGTGATGCGCCAATCGACGTAAGTCATGTCGGCACCTCGCAAGGTTGGGTCAAGCGGAAAGCAGAATACTCATCAGTGCGGAATCGATCCGCAAGATACACCGGGGTACGCGGGGCAAGGCGCGGAAGGTAGGGCATCGATGCCAGGGGGAACTACTGGACCCATTCATGCCAATCCGACGCCTCGATCCAGTATGCACTTCCGCGCTCGTACTGGACTGACGTACCATCGTCGGCGAAGGCCTCCGCGAGCTGGACCGTGAGCCGGTTCTTCCCAGGGAGCCTCAGTAGGCTCGCTTCTTCAGCAGGCCAGGCGGCCCGCCATGCGGGTGTCGACGCTCCTGGAGGCGCACCGGCACTGTGCTCCCCACTGCGCTGCGCCACGGTCCCTCGACACCAACGCTGATCTCCCAGCGCCCGTCGCTGCTGATGCGGAAGTACGTTCCATCGAGGAACCACACGTCTCGCACGCCGATTACGACGTAGACATCGAGGTCTCGGTCGAAGACGAGCTCTTGCCCGTGGTGATTGTGGCGGTAGCCGTGTGCGGGCGCATGTGCCGGGGGACCGCCGTGATTCCGCGACGGGGGGCCGCCCGCATCGATCGACACGCACGCCGAAATCGTCGAGATCAGCACCACGAGCAACGCGACGACCAGGTAGGAATGCATCCGTCGGTATCCTTTTGGGGACGCGGCGTACGTCAGATCCGGGACGGCGCCACTCCCGATTGGTGTCCCTCGGCGCCCGAGCTCTCGTCCGAGCGATCCGAGCCCGGCGCGTTGAAAATCGCGAAGAGCAGCCAGCCCGCGCTGCCGACGATGCCGGCGATGAAAATCCAATCAAAGGCCAGACGCAGCGACTCGCCCATCAGCGGACCCACGATGAGCAGGACGACCGGATGCGCACTGGCCACGACGATCAAGGTTGCCAACGGCATGACCACCGCTTCGACGATCCGCCAGCCTCCGCGCTGCCCGCCGATCTGGGGCGCGGCGCGAAGCGCGGCAAGCCACAGGACCGCGAGCGCGCCGCCGAAGCCGAGGAAGCGCACCAGGTTCGATGCCGTCAAGCCTTTGCCGATCAGGCGCGTCTGGTTGAAGAGGTCCGTCGAGCCGAGTCCGGCGGCGAGGATCAACGCGACGATGATGACCACGGCGTAACGGACCAGCCAAATCCAACGCTCGATCATGGCCTCTCTCCTCTCAACGACCCGGCCCAACCGGACCAGGAATCCCACCTTTTTTCGGTCGACCGCAGCCGAGCTTGAGGCGAAGGATCTGCCCGGCCCCCGAGTTGCGTGGGGATGGAACACGTCTCGGCGTTGGAATCAGGGGAGCGACAGCAGCGTGTGACGGCGGACTCGAGGACCGCTCGCCGGATGGTGCCTGGCATCACATCAGCGCTGGCGCCCCGGGCAGGAGTCGAACCTGCGACCAGCTGCTTAGAAGGCAGCTGCTCTATCCGCTGAGCTACCGGGGCGCGAGCGGAAAAGTAACGGATCGGTCCGGATCGGGCTGGGCGGGCCGGATCCGCGGTCGCACCTGGGCGCGACGCCCGACGCGACCGGCCTCGCGAACCCCAATCCCCGTCGCCCTACGCCTGCTCAACCTCCATCCCATCCATCTTCGCCAGCCGCACGATCAAATCCTCGACCCGCGAGCTGTACCCCCACTCGTTGTCGTACCACCCAATC
>JANNQH010000353.1:0-3281 GCA_031400655.1 Deltaproteobacteria bacterium
CGTCGATCACGCGGACCCAGCCCGCCTCAGCCGCTTCGGAGGTCTCGAAGCGGTGGAGGTCCCGGCGGCGTGTCTCGCCGATGATGTAGGCGATGTGCTGGCTCTGCTGGTCGTAGAGCTCGGTGAAGTTGGGAGTGACGCCGGACTGCATGCCGCCGAGCAGGAAGCAGTTCGGAAAGCCCCGGGTCGTGAGGCCGTGGAGCGTCCGGATGCCGCGCGCCCACTTCGAAGTGAGCGTCTGGCCATCGCGTCCCACGATCTCGCAATCGGCCCGCCGCGAGTAGTCGGTGCCCACCTCGAAGCCCGTCGCCAGCATGAGACAGTCGATCTCGAACTCGCGGCCCGTGACGACGACGCCCCTCTTCGTGATCGCTTCGACGCCGCGGCCCTCGCTGTCGACGAGCGTCACGTTCGGGCGATTGAAGGTCTCGAGGTAGTCGTCGTGGAAGCAGGGCCGCTTGCAGAATTGGCGGTACCAGGGCTTGAGGGCCTCGGCCGTCTTCGGATCCCGCACGATCCGCTCCGCCCGAGCGCGGATCTCGTCCATCTTCTGCAGGTCGGCGACCTCGACCTTCTCGGCGAGCTGCTCGGGCGTCATCGACGCGAGGTCGGCCGTCTTGGCCATGCCCGAGAGGTTGCGGATGATGTCGGTCCAGCCGTCGGCGACGAGGTCCTCGGTCGTGAAGCCGCCGGAGACCAGCGTGCTGAAGTTGGCGATCCGCTCTTCCTGCCAGCCCGGGCGCAGCGCAGCGACCCAGGCGGGATCGGTCGGCGAGTTCTTGCGGACATCGACCGACGACGGCGTGCGCTGGAAGACGTAGAGCTGCTGCGCCCATTCGCCGAGATGCGGGATGCACTGAATCGCCGTCGCGCCGGTGCCGATGATGCCGACGCGCTTGTCCCGCAGCTTCACCAGCCCGCCGGTCGTGTCGCCGCCGGTGTAAGCGTAGTCCCAGCGGCTGGTGTGGAAGAGCTTGCCCTCGAAGGTCTCGATGCCGGGGATGCCGGGGAGCTTGGGCCGTGACAGCGGGCCGTTCGCGAGGATCACGAAGCGCGCCCGGAGATCGTCGCCGCGGTTCGTCTCGATCCGCCAGCGCGTGCTCGCCTCGTCCCATTCGAGCCGGGTCACGTGGGTCTGGAACAGCGCGCCGCGGTAGAGGTCGAAGTGGCGCGCGATGTGTTGCGCGTGGGCGAAGATTTCCGGGCCGTACGCGTACTTGAGCGTCGGCATCGTCCCGAGCTCCTCGAGCATCGGGAGATAGATGTAGGACTCGATGTCGCACTGGGCGCCGGGATAGCGATTCCAGTACCAGGTGCCGCCGACGTCGCCGCCGGCCTCGATCATCCGAAGTCGCTCGACACCCGCCTGGCGCAGGCGAGCGCCCGTGCACAAGCCGCTGAAGCCGGCCCCGATCACGACGACGTCGAGCTCCTCCGAGACCGGGGGCCGCGTGAAGCCGGGCTCGACGTAGGGATCGTCGAGGAGGTGCTCGAAGTCGCCCGCCAAGGCGCGGTATTGCGCGATGCCATCGCTGCGCAGCCGCTTGTCGCGCTCCTGTCGGTATTTCTCTCGTGCGGCCTGGAGCTTCACGGTCGACTCGCCCGGATCCGTCGTTGCGTTCCGCCGGCGGCTTTCCACCGTTCAGGCTGCGGTCGCCGATGCGAAGTCGGCGACCAGGCTTTCGACGGTCGTGAGGTTCACGACGTTTCCCCGCTCGTCGAGGATTTCGTAGAGCACGCCGTCCTGCTTCGCATGACAGCCGAAGAAGACGAGGCCGCCCTCGCCACCGCCGCGCTCGAGGTGAGGATATTTGTCGCCGGTCGAGAGGTGGTAGTCCCCGGCCTTTCGCATCTTCTCGGCGCCGTGCGCGCCGTCCGGCAGGACGTCCCAGAGATGCTGCTCGCCCTCGAGCACGAGCACGGTCGTCGTGCCGACGTGGCGATGGATCGGGCAGTGACCGCCATCGCCGTACCAGCGGACGACCATGTCGAGGGTTCCACCCTCGAGATCGTGGCCGAGAATCGTGTACTCGTGGTGGATCTTGAAGGACGATGCGTCGTCCGGGACGGTGACCACGCGCCAGCGGTGCTTGCTGGGATCGAAGGTGCTTCGATTCATTGGTTCTATCCTCCTGGTGATCTTCCAGATTAACGCATTCGGGCTGGGCACGGGTAAGGGAGCACGAGGGGTTGTAGGAAGGCTTTTCGGGCTCAGGAGATCTCGAGGTCGCCCCACTCGACCGCGCTGCACATTCGATGGAACTCGGGTCCATACCACGGCGCGTTCACCTGCACGCGCCCAAACTCGTTCACGTAGTAGTTCTTCTCCGGCACCCCTTCTTTCTGCAGCAGGATCAGATTCTGGCACTCCTTGTCGAGAGCCTCGTTGTAACGCGCATAGACCTCGGGCTTGACCTCGACTCGGGACTGCCCCGTCTCGATCAGTCGCACGATGCACTGCGCCGCGTACGCCGACCAAAGCACGTACCAGATCGGCAGCCCCGTCCCGCCCGAGAGCGGCTGCGAGTTCGGACCGTAGAGCATGAACAGATTCGGAAAGCTCGGAACCATCATGCCGAGATAGGCCCGCGGCCCGTCGGTCGACCAGAATTCGTGCAGGTCGACGCCGTCCCGGCCCGTGTACTTGGTCGGCCAGAGATACTTGATGATGTCGAAGCCGGTCGCAGTGACGATGATGTCGACCTCGCGGACCTTGCCATCGGCGGTCTCGATGCCGGTGGGTGTCAGCCGCGCGATGCCGTTGGTCACGAGCTCGACGTTGGCGCGAGTGAGCGCCTGGTACCAGCCGTTGTCGACGACCGGGCGCCTGGAGAACGGTGCGTAGTCGGGGACCAGACGGTCGATCAGGTCCTGGCGCCCGCCGGTCTGGGCCCGGATGTAGGCCGTCAGGTCCTCGCGCAGCTTGTCGTTCAGCGCGTTGAACTTTCCCCCCTTCGCCTTCCACGCTTCGTCGGGCTGCAGGTAGTGGTGGGTCTGGAAGAGGGCGGCGATCGCCATGTAGCGCCACCAGTTCCAGTAGCCGGGGAAATGGTCGAGCAGCCAGCGGATCTCGGGCTCGACCGCCTTGCCGTAGCCGACGCGGGGGCTGATCCACTGCGGCGTTCGCTGGAAGACGAAGACCTGCTCGGCGTCTTCTGCGATCGGCGCGACGAGCTGCACGCCCGTCGAGCCGTTCCCGAGGATCGCGACGCGCTTGCCCGAAGCAATGAAGTCGGCGGGCCAGCGCGCCGGGTGGAGGATCTGGCCGCGGAACTGGTCCT
>JANNQH010000354.1:0-2574 GCA_031400655.1 Deltaproteobacteria bacterium
CCCGCATACCGACTCGAGCTTCCCCGAGACTCAGGATCTGCTCGCCGGACAGGTCTGCGACATGTCCAAGGAGGAGATCGAGCTGATCACCTTTCGGAACGCGGCTCGCCTCTATCGCCTCGAGATCGCGACGATGGCGTGGCGCTAGTCGCTTCCGCGGCTGCCCGTCCAGCGGGCCGCTCGGGATGAATCTACGGGGGACTATCGCGCTCGCTGCGAGCAGTGCGAGAGCGCTGTCGCGGGTCTTGCTGGACGATGTGCGCGACCGTTCTGGGCACGCGTTGCCGCGGACGCCGGAGGAGCTTGTGCGAGCCGGGGCGGTCGATGCGCTGCTTCGCGACTACGCGCCCGCTGGCTCGATCGCACTTCCGCGCGTGACATCGGTACGCCTGCCCGGCGTCGATTTTGAAAGCAGCAACTGCAGGAACTTCCTGATCGAGCTCGACTACGGCGCAGACGGGTCGGGCGCCCACGCGCCACGAACGCTCTATGCGAAGCTGCCCACCGATGCTCTCGCGACGCGTCTGTTCGCCGGGGCCCTCGGCTTCTGGGACCTCGAATGTACGTTCTGCGAACGCGTGGCGGCGCAGGTCCCGATCCGCATACCGCGGGTCTACGCGGTCGCGCGGCGTGGCTCGCGCTTCGTGCTCTTGCTCGAGAATCTTGGCGAATCGCCGGGTGTGCGGCTCTTCATCAATCGCGACATGGCGGCAGGGACGACGCCCGAGCAGGCGCGTCTCGTCCTCAGCGCCTTCGCCGAGCTGCACGCGGCCTTCCACGGCTGGAGCCCCGAGCGGCGGGAGGCGCTGCTTCCGATGGCGCTGCACCCGTTCCTGCCGAGCCGGCAGCGCGCGATCATGCAGGCGCTGAACGCCGCGGCGGTCGAGCCGGCGCTGCGCGCTGCGCCGGACCTGTTCCCGCCGGAGATCGCCGCTCTCTGTCGCCGCGCGCTCGCCCGCTTCGATGCGATGATGGAATACTGGTATCACGAGCCGCTCACGTTGGTCCACGGCGACAGCCACCTCGCGAACACCTTCGAGTACGCGACGCCCGTCGGACCGCGCGTCGGCCTGCTCGACTTCCAGGCCGTCCACTGGTCGAAGGGCATCCGCGACGTGCAGTACTTCCTGATCAATTCGCTCGAGCCCGACGTGTTGGCCGGCCACGAGGAGGCGCTGATCGATCACTACCTGGCCGAGCTGGCGCGCCATGGAGTCCGCCTCGACCCGCAAGAGACGCGCGAGCAATACCGCGCTTACTCGTTCCACACGCTCATGGTCGGCGTCGTCGCGCTCGGGCTTGGCACGTTGACGGAGCGCGACGAGACGGTGCGGACGATCCTGCGGCGGGAGGTCGCAGCGATTCGGAGGCTGCGGTTCGGGGATTGGCTGGATGGGCTCGGCTGATGACTGAGATCTTCGTCGATGGGGACGCCTGTCCGGTGAAGGACGAGGTCTATGCGGTCGCCGCTCGACTGGGGCTCGCAGTCGTCGTGGTCGCCAATCAGCGAATCAACGTGCCGCGGGATCTCGGCGTCGAGATGGTCGTCGTGGCGGAGGGGCCGGATGCGGCGGACGACTGGATTGCCGAGGAGATCCGCGCGGGCGACATCGTAATCACCGCCGACATTCCCCTCGCCGCGCGTTGCCTCGCGGTCGGCGCCTTCGCCCTCGGCACGAACGGTCGCGAGTTCACGGCCGACTCGATCGGTGGTGCCCTCGCCTCCCGCGACATCAAGGCCGGAATCCGCGAGACGGGCATCATGACGGGCGGCCCGCCGCCGATCACCGCCCGCGACCGCTCTCGCTTCTCGAACGAGCTCGACCGGGTCGCGAACCGCGCGCTGCGGAACGCCCGCGCTTAGCGGCCGATCGACAGCGAGCAATCCTGATGGCGATGCTCTCGCTTATTCCGCCTTCTGCTTGAGCGCCTCGGTCTCTTCTTTGATCGCGCTGCCGGCGTCCTCGACGGCATTCTGCACGTCTTCGCCGGCATCTTTCAGCCCCTCGTGCTCGCGCAGATCGAGGGCGTCCTTGGCCTGGTCGACGACTTTCTCGCTTCCCGACTTTTCGCAGCCCAGCAGCGGCGACGCGAGGCCGAGCATGATGGTCATCAGGATCGGAGCAATCTGATGCGAATTCTTTCGAGTCATGGGTTCTCCTTGTTGCGGAAGTGCATGACCGCGCAATCGGGTGCTTGCGCGGTCGTGTACTCACAATGCGACCGAATGCGGGGACGCTTCGTCGGCCGACTTTGGTTTCAAGGTGTGTACCAGATCGGCGAGGTGTAGGCCCGGTCCTGCAAGGTTCGGGGCACATCTTCCGGCACCTTCGAGCCGAAGCGGGCCATCTCGTAGCTGGTCCAGCGGGGCGTGGGAATCTCGATCACGGGCAGACGAGGTCGCCGCCGCACAGGTTGTGGTCGACCTCGAGAAAGCTGCCGACCGAGTTGTCGATCGAGTTGAGAGTATTGCGTCCGAGCGCGCAGGGAGTTCCCGCGTCGGTCTTGAGGTCGGAGGACGAGTTGAAGCCGAGGAAGTTGTCGATCACCGTCGAGCCCTGACAGGTGATTCCG
>JANNQH010000355.1:0-9066 GCA_031400655.1 Deltaproteobacteria bacterium
ACCACGTCGAAGCGGTACTTGCGCTGGAGCTCCGGGAAGCGGCGCATGAATCGGAAGCCGAAGGTCTGCATCTCCGGAAAGACGCCGAGGCGCGACACGCCGAGCTCCCACAGCGAGAGCGGTTTCAGCATCGAGAACGGCCGCGCTGGATCGAATGCCACGTCGAGCGGTCGCCCGAAGATGTTGTCGTTCGGAATCTCGTGGAGCGGGATGTCCGGGGCGAGCTCGGGGAGCGGCGGGCCCGCGAAGACGTGGACGTCGTGACCGGCCTTCTTCCATTCCCGTGCGAGATAGCTTGCGTAGATACCCTGGCCCCCGCAGAACATGTTGCCTCGATAGGTCAACAGGGCGATGCGCAAGGGGGAATCTCCTGAAGGGGCACGGGTATAAGGCTCGGGCGTAGCGGGCTGTGGCCAGTAGGCGGGCTGTTCGAAAGAGCGGGCTGTTCGAAAGAGCGGGCTGTTCGGGAGTGAGCAGACTGTCAGGCTGGAGCGGTCGAGCCCGTCAGGCTGCGTCCTCTGCGGTGGCGGTGGCGGTGGAGTTGGCCGTGCCCTTCGAGGGGGCGTCGGTCGACAGGATCTCGGAGGTCTGGTCCGCCTCGACCTGGATCGTCGCGATCGTGAAGCCGACCCAGGCGACGAGTCCGAGCACGAAGAGCGTCAGGATCGCCACCGGAATCGCGAGCGCCCACCAGATCTGCTTGAAGATCCCGATCAGGAAGAGCAGCGCCGCGATACCGGCACCGCCGCAGATTGCGTAACCCTGGGCGCGGGTCGTTTGTTGCATGCTCGCCTCTTTGTTGGGAGTCATCGCGCCGGGTGGCCTGGCCCCGCGCAGGTCGGGCAGTATCGTGGATTCGCTTTCCCTGTCAACGACTTGTCTCGTGGCCGCGAGTTTTCGGTCGAACTTCGCGAGAGACACCCGCGCAGACTGCTCGGCGGCCGCGGACTGGCCTAGGATGGCGCCCTATGTGGGTCGTGGGATTGATGTCGGGCACGTCGGCGGACGCGATCGACGCCGCGCTGGTCGAATGGCCGGACGGCGCCGCGGCGCGGCCCTTTCGACTGCTCGCCTATCAAGAGTTCCCCCACGATCGCGCGCTGCAGAGCGAGATCCATCGTCTGGCGGCGGGCGAGCTGCCCGGGGATGCAATGTTGGCGGAGCTCGTCCGCCTCGATCGCGTGCTCGCTGATCGCTTCGCCGATGCGGCGCTCGAGCTCCTGCGCGGGGCCGGTATCGCGCCCGCGCGGATCGCGGCGATCGGTTCGCACGGCCAGACCGTCGCCCATCATCCGGAGCACGGGGGAACGCTCCAGATTGGCTGCCCAGCACGTCTGGCAGAGCGGATCCGCCGGCCGGTGGTCGCCGATTTTCGGCGCCGGGACATGGCGATGGGCGGGGAAGGGGCGCCGCTCGCGCCCTTCTTTCACCACGCGGTCTTCAGTGATCCGAAGGAGAGTCGCGGTGTGCTCAATCTCGGGGGGATCGCGAATCTGACCTGGCTACCGGCGGGCGACTGCGGTGCGAAGGTGATGGCCTTCGACGTCGGGCCGGCGAACTCGCTCGTCGACGGCGTCGTGACGCTCGAGAGCAACGGCCGCGAGCGCTTCGATCTCGACGGCGCCCGGGCGCAAAGGGGTCGCGTCGTCGAGGCGTGGCTCGCCGAGATGCTGCGAGATCCTTATCTCGCGCGGCCGGCGCCCAAATCGACGGGGCGCGAGCGGTACGGACTCGCCGAGGCACGCCGTTGGTTCGAGCGGGCGGGCCGCGAGGGGGTTCGCGTCGAGGACCTGCTGGCGACGCTCGTCGAGTTCTCCATGCAGGCGGTGGCGCTGGCCTGGGGTCAGCTGTCTGGGCGTGCGGCGAGCGCGGGTCAGGGGCGGCTGCTCGTCGGCGGGGGCGGTGTTCGCAATCGCTTCGCGATGGAGGTTTTGGCGCGGCGGATGGGCGGTGTGCCGGTCGAGCCGATGGAAGTCTCGGGCGTTCCGGCGGACGCGGCGGAGGCAATGGCTTTCTCGCTGCTCGCGCGCAACGCGCTGCTCCGGATTCCGAATCAGCTGCCGCAGGTGACGGGGGTCGCCGAGGCGCGGGTGCTCGGCGTCGTGCACGGCGTCGAATGGCTCTGAAGTCGCGCGGCCTCGATCAGAGCTTGACGGCGAGTCCGTCGTCGGCGGTCTCGAACTCGATCTGACCTCGCCGGCCCGACATTGCTTCGCCGAGATGAGTGAGGATCAGGCGCCCGCAGTCGAGGTCGTCGCGGTGCTCGCGCAGCTCCTCGAGCGAGAGATGGAAATCGAGGCTCGCGCTCTCGAGCGTACATTCGCAGATGAAGAGCCCGCTCCCGGCGACGGCCCGGGGCAACGCGTCGAACCAGCCCGTGTCGCCGGAGTAGGCGATCGACTCGCGGCCGAGGCGAACTTGATAGCCCTGGGGATGGGCCTCGAGCTGATGCGCCGTCGCGAAGGCGCGCAGCGTCGCGGGACCCGCCTCGAGGGTCTGGCCGGGATGGATCTCGCGGTAGCGGATCGGGAAGGTCCAGTCGCGGTTGTCGAGGTGGTGACCCATCGCGCTGCCGAGCGCGTGCACGCGCCTCTCGATTTCCGGCGGACCGACGATCTCGATCGGATGGCGGCGGCGATCGGCGTAGAGCGCGGCGTAGAGCAGGCTCGGAATTCCGCCGAAATGGTCGCCATGGAAATGCGACACCAGGATCACGTCGATCTCGTTCCGGGAGATCGCGAGCTGCGCGAGCCCCGTGTTGGTCGTCGCGCCGCAGTCGAATAGCATGCCGCCGCGCTCGCCGCGGGCGAAAACCGCCGATTGACGCCGGCCGCCGGCGCCAAACGCATCGCTCGTCCCGATGAAGACGACTTCGCTCATGCGGCGCCTCGCTGATCCGCGTCCGTTTCCGGCACTCCTATCTCTGACATGGTAGCCGGCGCGAAAGAGTGGAATCCCCGGGCCCCGAACACGCCGTCCCGCGCCCGCATACCCGGCGGCACCCGGGCATCGTCCCAGACGACGCAGCGCGCGAGCCGGGCATCGCCCGGAATCCGGACCGAACGCGCCGCGATGACGTCTCGCGCGTCGCCCGTGACGTCGATCGCGCGCTCCCAGAACTTCGCCGCACCGCCGAGCCGCGGCAACGCCGGGGGCCGGAGGTTCACCTCGAGATACTCCTCGGGGGTGCCGACCGGCTCCCAGACGTTCGTCGGCGCATCGTCGATCTCCGCGCCGAGGCGGATCTCGCCGCGCTCGGCCCGGGGCATCAGCCAGTCGCGCAGATCCTCGAATACGTCGCCGCTGGGCCAGGCGCAGAGGGCGTCGCGCTGAAAGAGCCGCACACCGGTGAAGAGTCCGCGGGCGCGCTCGGCGGCCACGTTCGGCGCGGCGACCGGGTGCCGGCCGATCCGGCAGATGCGTCCGCCGGCGTCTACGCCCACGCTGCCGAAGGTCGCTTCTCGGGAATCGCTGCGCAGCAGAAGCGTCACGTCGCGGCCACTCGCGCGGTGGGCGGTCTGCAGCTCGCGCAGGTCGACGTCGAGCAGCATGTCGCCCGCCAATACGACACAGGTCTCGCTCTCACGCAGGAACTCCGCGGCTCGGCGGATGCCGCCGCCGGTGCCGAGGGGCTTTTCTTCGCTCGACCATGCGATGTCGAGGCCCGCCGGGTGGTCGTCCTCCACCGCCCTGCGAATCGTGTCGGGGAGATGGTGGAGATTGATCATCACCTCGCGGATGCCCTGCTGCGCGAGGAGATCGAGGAGGAGGCTCACGACTGGTCGTCCACGCACGGGCAGGGCGGGCTTGGCGCGCTCGTCCGTGAGCGGGCGCAGCCGCGTCCCGAGACCGGCGGCGAGAATCATCGCACGCACGCGGCCCTCCCCGCCGCTCGTTCCATCCCGGCAGCCGAAGCGATCGTCATCGAGCTTTTCCCTCGCCGGCAATATCGGTCGACTCGAGCCCGGCTGTAAGTGCACGAATCACAGAAATAAGGGACTGGACGCCCGGGAAGGTGTGTTCGAGGCGCCCCGCGGCGAGCCCGAGGAGCTCGAGGCCGCGGGGGATCTCGTGCCAGCGTCGGCGATCGCCGCGGCCAAGGCCGGCATGGATCACGTGCGAGACGTCCTTGCAGAGCCGGGCGATGGCGATGGCGTCGAAGCGGAGCCGGGCCAGCTCGGGGTCGGGGTGGTCGGGGAGTGCGGGCACTACTTCCGCAAACAGCCGGGCGACGAGTGTCTCGTCGAGGTCGGTTTGGAGGTCGTAGAGCAGGCAGACGAGGTCGTATTCCGGAGGTGCCAGGAAGGCGCCCTGGACATCGATCAGGACGAGCTCGGGACGGCCTTGGCCAGATACGTCGGATGCTCCGGATGGCCCGGGGGCCGCGGGCAGAAGGTGGAGATTCTCGGCCTTGAAGTCGCGGTGGGCGAGGCGGCGCGGGGCGGCTTCGAGCTGCTCGGCGATCGCCCCGAAGAGGGCGCCTGTGTCGCGGACTTCGCCCGCGCTCGGCGCTCGGCCGAGCAGACCCGGGATCGTCCAATGGAGCCATTTCCAGCACTTCGTCTCGACGAGGGCGCGGTCGTAGCAGCGGGCGAAGGCCGGGATGCGGTCGCCGGTTGCCGTGAGCGCCTGCAGCCGGGGCACGAACGCGCAGGCCTCCCGGTACAGGTTCGGCCGCTCGCGACGGTCGGCGCACAGCAGATTCCGCGAACCCACGTCCTCGAGCAGATCGAGTCCCTGCTCGGGGAAATGGCCGTAGCTCCGCGGAACCCGCAGGCCCGCGTCCTCGAGAAAAGTGCGAAGGGGCTCGAGCGGTGGCTCCGGCAGCCAGGCGGGCGCCGAGGGGAGCGCGATTCGGGCTGGAGCGGGAGCCTTGGAGCTCGTCTGCGCTGCGGTTGTGGCCTGGAGCTTCGCGTCCATTTCGCTCCGGGCGATCAGGGTTCTCGGCTCGCCGTCCGCGAAGTGCAGCCGGTGAAAGCGGCGCGTCCCCAAACCCGCCGCGATCCCCTCCACCGAAGCGACTCGCCGCCCCAGCCGTTCCCGCACCACCGTCGTCAGCTGATCCGCGTCCACATGCCCTCAGTCAATGAAACAGTCAAAAAAGCGCGGTCAGGCAAAGAAATAGCGACACGCTGCCACCGCCCCGAGGAAGCCCGCGACGTCGGCGGCGAGACAGCACGCGAGCGCGTGGCGGCCGTCGACGACACCCGCGGCGCCGAAGTAGACGGCGAGCACGTAGAAGGTCGTCTCGGTCGAGCCCATGATCGTGCAGGTGAGCATGCCGATGAAGGAGTCGGGTCCGTGGGTCGTGATGATCTCGCTCATCACGCCGAGGGCGCCGCTCCCGGACAGCGGCCGGATCAGCGCCATCGGGAGCACCTCGGCGGGTACACCGATCCGGCTCGTGAATGGATCGATCACGGCGATGATCGCGTCCAGCGCTCCCGACGCGCGGAGCATCCCGACCGCGACGAGGATTACGACCAGGTAGGGCACGATACGCGAAGCCACCTCGAGGGCCTCGCGCCCGCCGGCCACGACCGCGTCGTAGACGGGAACCCGCCGCCAGAAGCCGTAGGCCAGGATCGTGATCATCAAGGCAGGAATCGTCCAGTGCTCGACGACGGCGACGAACGCCGCGGAGAGACCCTTCGCCGACAGATCCGCGCGGAAGGGGAGAGCGATCTGGAACAGAAAGAAGACCAAGCCTCCGATTACGAGCGCTCGGCGTGCAAACGATCTCCACGGGCTCTCTGCCTCCGTTCTCCAGGAGGGTTCGGCGTTCAGCTCTGCGACCGCAGGCTCCGGCAGGAGCCCATCGTCGCGAGCGGGAACAGTCGCCTCCGGGGTCACGGAGTTCCGCGGGGCGAACATCCGAAGCGGTCGGAGCAGGTAGTAGGTGAGGACGGCGGCCGCCGTCGAGCAGGTCGTCGCAAACAGGGTCGGCATCCAGATCGCTCCGGGGTCGGCCGAGCCGGCGGCGGCGCGAACGCCGATCGTGCCCAGGGGCGGGATCAGCGTGATGGCGGACGCATTGATCGCCAGGAAGAGCACCATCGCGTTCGATGCGGAAGGCGAATGCTGATTCAAGCGCGCGAGCTCGTTCATCGCCTTGAGCCCGAACGGCGTTGCCGCATTGCCCATGCCGAGGATGTTCGAGGCGAAGTTCATCACCATCGCGCTCATCGCGGGATGACTCATCGGCACGTCGGGAAACAGCCGTCGCATCACGGGAGCGAGCCAGCGCGCGACCACGTCCCGCAAGCCGGCATCGAAGGCGATACGCATCAGTCCGAGAAAGAAGACCATCACGCCGACCAGCCCGATCACGAGCTGAACCGCCGACTTCGCACTCTCGAAGATGGACTTCGTGACCGCTGCGATGGTCTCGGGGCCGGACGCCGCCGCGACGAGCAGCGAGGCCGTCACGAGCACCAGCCAGATGGCATTGAGCATCGGTCCCCCCGAACCTGAATCGACGCGTGCCCCGCCGCAACGCTCGCCGATTGCCCGGCCGCAGGCTCCCCGATAAGCTCCGCGCCGTCAAGCGTCTCGACGCTTCATCCCCCCGACGAATGGATGCTCGAGTTGGAACAGGCGAGGCTTCACATGCCGCAGCCGACGGGGTGGATCTGCGCGCGGGCGGGGATCGAACGGGCCAGTTGGTTCTTCGCTCTGCTCGCGCTCGCGTGGGCCGTTCCTTCGGTGCCGGCTGAGCTAGAGGACCGGCTCGACCGCCTGATCGCGGGGCGGGCGCTCTCGAACGCGAGCGTGGGGATCCTCGTCGAGCGCGCGCGCGATGGCGCAGTGCTCTACGCGCGCGGAGCCGACCAGCTCCTCATCCCGGCCTCGAACCAGAAGATCCTGACGGTGCTCGCGAGCCTCGACCGCTTCGGCTCGGCGCACCGCTTCACGACACGCATCTGGGCGCCGCTTCCGATCGACGACGAGGGCGACGTCCGCGAGCTCGTCGTCGAAGGGGGCGGTGATCCCGCCATCAGCTCCGAGGATTGGTGGCGCCTCGCGGCCGATCTCCGGGGCGAGGGGCTGCGCGGCGTCCGCGGTGATCTGCGTGTCGAGGACGATCTGTTCGAAGGGCCGAGCTGGCATCCCAGCTGGGGAGACGTGTCGGCCCGCGCCTATCATGCGCCGATCGGTGCGCTGACGGCCAATTTCGGGTCCTACTTCGTTTCGGTCTGGCCACGGGCCGCGGTTGGATCACAGGCGCGCGTCGCCGTCGATCCGCCGGTCGGCTATCTGCGCCTTCGCAATCGCGCGCGCACCGGCCCGCGCCGCGCGCATCCGAGCCTGGTCGTCGACCGCATCGCCGGCTCGGCGTCCGAGGGCGTCGCGGAGGAAATCGTGCGCGTCGAGGGGACGGTGCGAAGGGGCGATCCGGGGGATGTCGTCTCGCTGGGCGTGCTGGATCCGGGGCTCTATGCGGGCTCGTTGCTGCTGCATCAGCTGCGGGCGAATGGGGTCGAAGTCGAGGGGGGCGTGCGGCGCGCGCCCCGTGGCGGGGAGGACTTCGCCCTGATTCTCGAGCGCCCGGGGCGGAGCCTCGCGGAGCTCGCCCGGATCTGCCTGAAGCAGAGCAGCAATGCCGTGGCCGAGACCCTCGTCAAGAATCTCGGCGCCTGGGACGGGGTGGCGATCGGCGAGAGGCCGGTGAAGAAGGGGGAGTGGGCCGCTGGCATGCGCGTCCTCCGGCAGCGCCTCGAAGGGCTCGGCCTCTCGATTGCGGAGGCGCGCCTCGTCGACGGCTCCGGGCTCTCGCTCCAGAATCGGGTCAGCCCCCGGATGTTGGTGCGTGCGCTGAGCTTCGCCCGCGATTCGCTTCGGATCGGGCCGGAATTCATCGCCGCGCTTCCGATCGCCTATCGCGACGGAACGCTCGAGCGCCGTCTCGAAGCGGCGGCGGGTCGCATCCGCGCGAAAACGGGGCTGCTCTCCGATGCGGGGGTGACGGCGCTGTCGGGCTATGTGGATCGACCCGACGGCGAGACCCTGATCTTCTCGATCCTCGTGAACGGAAAGGGCGGGGGCACGGAGGCCGGGATCGAGGCGGTGGACCGGATTGCAGAGGCGCTGGTCGAGGCGCCGCTTCCACAGCCCCCGGAATCAGGATCGCAGCCCTCTGCGGATGCGGATGCACCCGCGCCACCCGAGCGCGCGGGCGAGTAGCGCGACGCCGGTCGTTTCGCTCAGGAAGGTCGCGTAGTCACAGCCGGGTCGCGCACGAACGCGCGCATGACCGAGTCGATGTACTCGGAGGGAAGCGTGTCACCGTCGCGCAGCCGCTGATCGATGACACCGGGACCCCAGTTGTAGGCCGCGAGCGCGATCGAAACGTCGCCGTAGCGATTCGTAAGCTCGCGCAGGTAGGCGGCGCCGAGCTTCACGTTGATCGCGGGATCAAACAGTGTGTCGGGCCCCGACCACGGCACGCCGTGCTTCTGCGCGAGCTCGCGTCCGGTCTCGGGCAGGATCTGCATCAGGCCGAGGGCCCCGACGTGGGAGACGGCCTGAGGGCGGCCGGCGCTCTCGACCTCGATCACGGCGGCGACCAGATGCGGCTCGAGACCCTGGGCGCGGGCCTCGCGCACGATCGTCTCGGCGAGCGTGATCCGTTCGCGCTGTGAAAGCGACGTGCGTCGAAACGCCAGGCGCTCGACGATGTGGGCGATCAACTCGACGTCGCGCGCGGGATCGCTCGCCGAGACGGCCGCGAAGGCGTCCGTCCGCGCCGCGCGCAGCCAGGAGAAATCCAGCTCGAGCGTGGTCGAAAGGAGAGCACAGATCGCGAGAAGCGTGAGATGGATTCGCTGCATGGCGTTAGAGGCTCCCCGACCAGGGCGCGATGCCCATCTGGGTGATCGCTCCGAGATTACTGACGACGGCGTAGCCCGTGGAGAATGCGATGACGCCCAGCAGTCCCAGCTTGATCTCGTGCCCGAGCGTGTGGGTCAGCGCCAGGAACGCAATGGCGGCCACGGTCAGCAGCGAGTCGATCAGCAGCCCGGTGGCAAGCCCCGCGTGATCGAACAGCCAGTGCGCCACCGGATT
>JANNQH010000356.1:0-5801 GCA_031400655.1 Deltaproteobacteria bacterium
TTCAGGGTTCTACTCCTTTCGGGGCCCAATGCCGGGGGCAAGACGGTGGCGATGAAGGCGATGGCGCTGGCGGCGCTGATGGCGCGCGCCGGGCTGCACGTGCCTGCGTCGCCGTCGGCCCGGGTCGACCTGTTCGACTGCGTGCTGGCCGAGATCGGTGACCACCAGAACATCGCCGAGAGCCTCTCGACCTTCTCCGCCGCGATGGCGAGCCTCGCGGAGGTCCTGCGCATCGCCTCACCCCACACACTCGTGTGTCTCGACGAGATCGGCGTCGGGACCGATCCCTCGGAAGGTGCCTCGATCGCCCAGGCCGCCCTCGAGGCGCTCGCGGATTCGGGGGCGCGGGTCGTGACGACGACCCACTACAACCTGTTGAAGGAGATGGCCGTGCTCGACCCACGGTTTGCGAACGCGAGCGTCGAGTTCGATCCCGAGACGTTCGCGCCCACCTATCGCGTCCGGATCGGCGCCCCCGGCGCTTCCTCGGCGACGACCGTCGCAGCGCGCATGGGAATTCCGTCGCGCGTACTCGACCGTGCGTCGGCGCTGCTCGACCGCGAGGACCGCCGGCTCGACCGCATGCTCTCGGAGCTCGGCGCCTCGCGCGCCCTGCTCGAAGCCGAGCAAACCGCCGCCGCGGCGATGAAGGCCGAGAGCGCGCAGGTCCGTGAGGAGTACCGCACGAAGCTCGCCCGGCTGCAGGAGCGCCGCGACCAGCTCTTCGGCGAAATGCGAAGCGAGCTCGACGGCGCCTTTCGCGAGGCCCACGGCGAAGTCGCACGCATCATCGCCGAGCTCCAGCGCGATCCCTCCTCGCGGCGCGCCGCCGACGCGCGAGAGAAGCTCGAGACGCTGCGCGACGGGACCGTGCAGCTCCAGGTCGAGAAGGGCATCGAGCCGACCGGCGCGCCGCAGTCCGCGAGCTTCGCTCCGATCGACTGGCCCCACGCCCGCCTCGGCGATCCCGTGCGCACCGCCCTCGGCGCCGTCGGTACGCTCCTCTCGCTCCCCGACCGCCGCGGCCGCGTCACGATCCAGACCGCCGGCGCGAAGCTGACGCTCCCGCGCGAGCAGCTCGGCCGCGGCGAGCGGGCGGGCGACGAACAGCGGCTCGGCGATTCGCTGGCGTCCACGGCGTCGCGGCCCGCGCCCGCACCGCCGATGCGGCTGGGCGGCATCGTCGACGTGGATCTGCGCGGGACGCACGTCGAGGAAGCGCTCGAGCGGCTCGACGCGGCCCTCGATCAGGCCGCCGTCGACGGCCGCGACGAGCTGCGCGTGATCCACGGGATCGGCACCGGCGCCCTGCGCCGCGCGGTGCGCGAACATCTGCCGCGCTCGGCCTGGGTCGTCGACTGTCTCGAAGCCGCACGCGACGAGGGCGGCGCCGGAGCGACGCGCGCCGTCTTGAGAAAGGATTGAGCGCTATGCCCGAGAGAGAGCCGGAAGAAGAGTCGGATAAAGAGTCGGATCGCGACGAGGACGGAATCCCCAGCGTCGATCAGGTGATCGGGACGTTCATGCACGAGGCCTCGCTGTGGCCGGTGCTCGCAGTGGCCGTCGGGAGTGGCGGGGCCTTTGCGGCGGCGCTCATGATCCTGGCCGTCGTCGACCGCAACCCGTTCGCTGTGGCGGCTCTCTTGCTGGTCTTCGGCATGACGGTCGACGTGGTCTACCGGGCGCGCAGCCGGCCCGACTACCGCAATGGCGCACGCCTCCTGCTCTCGATCTGGGCGATGGGACTCGCGTTCGTCGGCCTCGCCGTCTGGAGCGGCATTGCGTTCGCGACCTGAGCGCGGCGGCAGCGTCGGATCGTTCGCGTCCTAGCCCGCGAAATCGGAGCAGAGCTCGTCGGCGGCGCGTTCGCCCGAGAGCACCGCAGCCTCGAAGCCCGCGCCCGAGAGGTAATCGCCCGCCCAGTAGAGGTGCCGGCCCAGGGTCCGCCGATCGCGCTGAACGTTCGCGAAGCGCGCCAGCCGCCGGTAGCTCCCGACTTCGAAGAACGGCACCCGCGAACGCGTGAGCCGCGCGTCGAGCACGCGCTCCTCGATCCCGGGCCGCACGCGCGCAAGCGCACGCAGTGCATTCTTCGTGACGACGTCGTCGGGCTCGCGGCGCGCCCGCTCGCTCACCGAATCGCGCGCGAGCGCCACGATCTGGGTCTCGCCCTCCGGCGCACGGCCGAGCAGCTGACCCGGCTCGACGACGAAGCCCGCGAGCGCCGACGCATCGCCGCGTGCGAATCGGATCTCCTGGGGCACACCGCTCTCCACCCCGTCGACCGCGAGCGCGAGGCAGGTGACCCACCGCTCGCGCACCTCTGCGAAAAAGTCGCGCTCCGCCGTCGTCAGCAAGGATCCCGCGACCCGCGCCGCGTCGGGCGCCGACAGGGTCACGACGACGGCCTCGAAGCACGCCTCGCTACGCCTCCCCGCAGCGTCGACTCCCTCCACGCGGTAGCCGCCCGACGGCTCCTCGTCGATGCGCGTCACTGCGCTGCCTCGAGCGACCTGCAGGCTCTCCGCCGCCGCAGTGGCGAGATCGAAGAGCGGCCTGCGCGGCAGGCCGGAGAGCCCCGGTCGCCGCTCGCCCAGGCCACGGGCCCGGGCGAACTGCAGCAGCGCCACGCGCGAGAGATCTTCGACCGAGTCGCCGTAGCTCGACTGGAGCTCCGGCGTGAGCCACACGTCGAGGGCTGCGCGGCCGAAGTAGAGCTCGACGTGATCCCGCACGCTCCGAAAATCAAGGGGCGCTGCGCGCTCGGGTGCCCGGGCGTCGAGCAGCGGCGCATAACGGTGCAGCAAGCGCGGCCAGCGCAGGAGCTTCGGAACCTGCAGCAGCGGCCAACCGGGAATCCACGCCGCGCCGCGCAGACTGGTCGGCTCGACGGGCTGCACACGCCCGCGGTGCCAGGCGTTCACCTGGACCGGGCGCAGCGGCAGCATCTCGTCGCCGAGACCGAGATCGAGAGCCCAGCGCAGGATCGTCGCGTTCTTCGCGTCGAGCAGCGGCCAGGACGAATCCATCCAGTGGCCCGCGCGCCACTCGCCGCCGGCGCGACCGCCGACGCTGTCACGCGCTTCGTAGACGGCGACGTCGAAGCCCCGGCGCGTGAGCAGCCAGGCGGCGCGCAGACCCGAGAGGCCCGCTCCGACGACGGCTACGCGGCGGCGGGCATCGGAGCGAACGCCGGCGCTCATCGCGCTGCGCGCGCTCGCCCCGAGCGCAGGCCCGTGTCGAGCGCGTGGCGGACGTCGTCGAGGGTGGTGAAGGGGATGAACGACTTGCCCTGCTCGCGCAGCGCGTCGACCAGCGTGTCTTTCGCGAAGACGAGGTCGGCCTCGAGGGCGCCACATCGATCGGAGACCCGGCCGTTACCGATGTGGACGCAGTAGGCCTTCGGGTTCGCCGCTCGATAGGCGGAGATCAAGCGGCGCTTGCAGGTGCCCGTGCCGCAATCGCAGTCGGGGTTTGGCCCGCCGGGTGCGATCCGCCAGAGATCGCCTGCGTACTCGAGATGGTTCGCGCGATAGGCGAAGCGAACGCCGTGGATCTCCTGCAGGCGTTCGAGATTCCAATCGAAGCCGTCGGACAGGATCTGGAAAGGCACCCCGAGAGCCGCGCACCAATCGACGAGGCCCCGTGCGCCGGGATCGAGGGTGATCGTCTCGAGGAAACGGCGGAGCTCGGCCTGCGGCAGCTCGAAGCCGTCGAAGAGCTCGACGACATAGCTCCAGGCCGTGAACTCGCCCTTCTCGAATCGCTCCCAGAGCATGCGTCGACGGGCTGCCAGGCGCTCTTTGGCGAGTGTCGAACCGACGTCCTGGACGGAGAACGTGCCGTCGAAATCGCAGAAGACCGCGAGCGATCGATCCGCCGGGATCGTGGGGTCGGGCTCTTCTCTCAAGGCTCTCTCCGGGATTCGCGCAGGCACCGTGGGTAGCGCATCCTCGCGACCGCGGGAATGCGCACCGGCAGCGGGAAACGGCAGCAGATGTCGGTCGGCCCGCGAGCGATCGGGAGGGCGCGAGGGCGATGTCGCAAGGGAATCAGACTGCGTTTCCCACACGACCCGCGCCCGCAGCGCGGGCCGAGCGACTGGCCGCGCGCCTCGCAGGCGACGCTGGGCCGCTCGTCCTCGACGGCGCGACGGGAACCGAGCTCGAGCGGGCCGGGCTCGCGACCGGGCTGCCGCTCTGGTCGACACACGCCCTGCTCGAGGCGCCGGAATGTGTCTACCGGATCCATTCCGCCTATCTCGCGGCGGGCGCCCAGATCATCACAGCCAATACCTTCCGGACTCAGCGCCGGACGCTCGCGCGCGGGCAGCTTGGAGACGCCGACACACGCCTGACACGCCTCGCCGTCGACCTCGCCCGCCTCGCCGTCGCGGCAACCACGCCGTCCAACCTGCCGTCTCTCGCGACCGCCCGCGAGCCGGCCCATGACCGCTGGGTCGCGGGCTCGCTCCCGCCCCTCGAGGATTGCTACCGGCCGGATCTCGTCCCGGACGACCGGGCGCTGGCCGAGGAGCACGGACGCCAGGCGGACCTGTTAGGCGAGGCCGGCGTCGACCTGATCCTGGTCGAGACGATGAACACGATCCGCGAGGCCCGGGCGGCAGCCGAAGCGGCCTCTCGCACCGGCCTCCCCTTCGTCGTCAGCTTCGTCGCCTGGGACGGCGCGACGCTCTTGTCCGGTGAATCCCTCGCGGACGCTGCTCGAGCGGCGCTCGCGCTCGGAGCGGCGGCCGTCGGTGTGAACTGCCTTCCGATCGCGAATCTGGGTGCCTGCCGGCAAGCTCTCGAAGGCCTCGCTGCACCGCTGCTCGTCTCGCCGAATCTCGGCCAGCCCGAGCCGAGGACGGGCTTTGCGCGCGATGCGTCGAACGATCCGGCCGGCTTTCCGGCGGCCTTCGCGGGCTGGCTCGATGGATCCGGCGTGATCGTCGGCGGCTGCTGTGGCACGACGCCCGCCCACATCGCAGCCCTCACCGCCCACCTCCGTCGCGCGGCCGCCAAGCGAAGCCCTTGAGCCCGGCCGATTGCGCTCGCGCGAGGCCGGGGCCAGGCCGGAAAGGTCGAATCGCGGCGCGCTGAACGACAAATTGGGTCACTGCGCCCCCACACCTGCCCGGCGGCTTCCGCAGGCCTGCGCCGGCCCTTCCTGGGGGAGAGCGAAGTCCTACCCCGGAAGTCGCCTTAGCGACTCAGGGGCGTTTCACCACGACGTGGCACGGCGATTGCTCTACCTCTCTGCGTTGATCGTGGGGCGTCTTCGAGGAGCGGGCCCCCACATTTTCGCGCCCGGGCTGGCTACCCCTCCCTTCGCACAACTCGTGCGAGGAGCCAGTTCGGGCGCTTTTTTTTCAGGTGCTCGGTCGCACGCGCTCCGCGTCGGCGCCCGGCCCGAGCACCCGGCGCGCCGCGCCCGCCAGGTAGACCGATCCGACCACGCAGAGCTTGCGCCCTTCCGGCAGTGCGCCGCGAGCCTGCCTCGCCGCTTCGCCGGGCTCAGCGACGATCTCGACGCTCAGCTCCGGGCGGTGGACGCGCACGAGCTCCGCCAGCCGGGCAGGATCGAGCGAGCGCGCAGCGTCGGCACGCGTGAGCCAGACGCGCCTGGCGCCGGGCAGCAGCGCCGCCAGAACGGCATCCACGTTCTTGTCGCTCGAGATCGAGAACAACAGGTCGTAGCCGGCGGGCGCGAGCACCTTCAGGAAGTCGGCCACGACCTGCGCCGACTTCTCCGTGTGGGCCGCGTCGATCAGGACGGCGGGATCGTTCGGCAGGATCTCG
>JANNQH010000357.1:0-4788 GCA_031400655.1 Deltaproteobacteria bacterium
GGAGCGACAGTCAGCGCTCCAATCGGAGCGTCGCTCGGAGATCGGGTCCGAGGCCCAGATCGAGCGCCTCGCGAAGGCCGGCGTTCCCCAGATCCCGCTCCGACATGCGCTCGCGGCCCTCGCCTGCGCCCGCTCGCGCGGCCTCTTCGAGGATTCGACGCTCACGCTGATCGATTATTCGCGCCCCTCCTCGGTCCGGCGTCTCTGGGTGATCGACGCGGCGACCGGGCGCATCCGCTTCCACGAATTCGTGGCCCACGGCCGGGGCAGCGGTGAGGTCCGGGCGAGTCATTTCTCGAACGTGGAGGGCTCGCGGCAATCGAGCCTCGGACTGTTTCGAACGGCGGAGACCTATCAGGGACGCCACGGCTACTCGCTTCGCCTCGACGGGCTCGAGCCCGGGGTGAACGACCACGCACGGGACCGGGCGATCGTGATGCACGGGGCGGACTATGTGACGCCGCGGGTCGTCGCTCAATTTGGCCGCGTCGGTCGCAGCTGGGGCTGCCCTGCGGTCGATTCCGCCATCAACCGCGAGCTGATCGACACGATTCGCGGCGGCACCGCCGTCTTCGCCTACTACCCCGACTCCGATTGGCTTTCCGAGTCGCCCTATCAGACCTGCGAGACCTCGACGGCCTCGCGATGACCCGGCCGCCTCGCGCCTCGCGATGGCCCGAATGTGCATGAGACGGGGAGTCTCGATCGCGCTCGGCGTCCTGCTCGCCCTCGTGATCCTCCCGCTGGTGGGCTTCCGGATCTGGCTCGCGCAGCAGCCGAACGAGACGCGCCTTGCGATCGAGGCCTTCACGCCGATCGAGTTCCTGTCGGTCGTGGGCAACCAATTCTTTCCGCAAGCGACCGAGGACCGCGCGGCCTTCGGCCGCCGGGAATACCCGGGACGCGGCCATTCGCCGTGGGTGCTGCGCAGCAGTCTCGATGGGCGGCCCCGCATGCTCTCGATTGCGCTCGCTCCCGAGATCTGGCTCGCCTACAGCACGCAGACCGCCGGGGTCCACCAGCTCTGGCGGGGTGACATCGATTTCACGGGCCCGGTTTTCGACGCGCGCCACGGGGCAGAGCCGATGAGTCGCGGGGCGGCGTGGTGGCGACCGGCGGCGGCGATGGCGTGGCGCGTTCGGGAGGCCGGTGGTTGGGAGCCGGCCACGGTCCACTGGCGGGCCCACGGCTTCGACCCCGAAAGCGGCGCACTCTGGCTGCGCTTCGAGGTCGGCGATCGGGCGGGCCGTCGCCGCAGCCTCGTCGAGTGGCCGGAGCGCGTGGGTCAGAGCGCGGCGGAAGTCGGAGAGAGCGGAGAGGGCAGCACGGATCGCGCGGTGCGTGTGGGGCTCGAGCGGATCTTCGAGGTCGAGGCGGGCGAGGGGCCCGCGGTGGCCCTCGAGATCGATCCGCACGCCGATTCGGTCGAGACCGACGGCCGTGTCGATTCGGCGGGCATGCTTGCGCTCGAGCCGGGCCGGACGCGCTTCGTGCAGTGGTTCGACGCCCCCGATCAGCCGATCGACCGGGCAGTCGCATCACCGCTTCCCCGCGACGCTTTCGCCGCTCACGATTGCGAGACCTGTCACCATGCCCGAGAGCGCATCGTCGGCCCCACCTGGCAGGAGATCGCGCAACGAGATGCGGGCACGAACCACTCGGCCGCCGCCGCGAGGCTCGCGACCCGGATCCGCGAGGGAAGCGTCGGACGCTGGGGCTCGGTCGCGATGCCCGCCCATCCCGATCTCACACGCGCCGAGGCGACGGCCCTCGCGCTGCGGATCCTCGAGACGGAGCCCGAGAATGATCCGTCGACTGCTAGCGACGGCGCGACCGTCGCTTCCTCGTCGAGCGCGCGCCCGTCTGTCTCGTCGACCTACGACTACGACGTCGGGCCGCGGCCCGAGACGCTGCATCCCTCGCTCCGCGCGACGCCGATCGAGCCTCCGGGATTCACGCCACAGGTGGGCGGGCTCGCCTGGCTTCCGGATGGGCGGCTCGCGGTGGCGACCTGGGATCGCGACGGCGCGGTCTTCGTCGTCGAGGGCTGGGACGGCCCCGCCGAACAGATCCGGATCCAGCGCATCGCCGAGGGCCTACACGAGCCCCTCGGCATCGCCTTCGCCGACGGCGCCCTCCACGTGATCCAGAAGCAGGAGATCACCCGCCTCGTCGACCACGACGGCGACGGCTGGACCGACGAGTACCGCGCCCTCGCGAGCGATTGGAGCGCGACGTCGAACTTCCACGAGTTCGGCTTCGGCCTCGCGGAGATCGATGGCTACCTCTACGCCGCCCTCTCGATCTGCGTGCTCGAGGGTGGCAAGAGCTGCCGGGAGCAGACGCCCGATCGGGGCAAGCTGCTGCGGGTATCGCTCGCGACGGGCGAGGTGGAGATCGTCGCAAGCGGATTTCGCACGCCGAATGGCGTCGCCGCGACGCCGACGGGCGCTCTTCTCGTCACCGACAACCAGGGCGATTGGCTCCCGGCGAGCAAGCTGGTCCGCGTCGAGCCCGGCGCCGACTACGGCTGGCGAGCGCCCGGTGCGGCCGCCGATCCCGCGCGCGTGACGCCCCCCGCGCTCTGGCTGCCGCAGAACGAGGTCGGCAATTCACCGACGCAGCCCGTCGTCCTGACCCACGGCCCCTACGCGGGACAGGTGTTATTCGGAGACATCTTCAATGGCGGGATCAAGCGCGCGTATCTCGAGGAGGTCGACGGTCGATTACAGGGAGCCGCTTTCCATTTCTCGGGCGGGCTGCGCGCGCCGCTGAATCGGCTGATCGAGGCGCCGGACGGAAGCCTCGTCGCGGGCGAGATCGGAAGCCAGGGGAATTGGGGCAAGTTCGGGAAGCCCTGGTACGGCCTCGAGGTGCTGCGCTTCGCCGAGGAGCCCGCTTTCGAGCCGATGCGGGTCCGGCTCCGACCGGGCGGCTTCGACGTCGTATTCAGTCGGCCCCTCGCGCGGGACCTCGCCCTCGATCCGGGTCGCTTCCGAGTCGAGGATTGGTACTACGTGCCGAGCCCGATCTACGGCGGACCGAAATACGACCTGCGTAGGCTCGAGGTGCAGGCGGCGCGAAGTTCCGAGGATCGCCATGTCGTCTCCATCGACGTCGCGGGGCTCGCGGCGGGGCGCGTCGTATATCTGCGGATGGATCCGGCGATCCGATCCGAGCGAGGCGAGGCGCTCTGGGTCGACGAAGCGTGGTACACGCTGAACGCCCTGGCCCGCGAAGCGAGCGCGGAATCCGGGCGCGCGGACGATCCCGCCTCCGACCGCGGCCCGGACCTGGATCCAGATCTGGACATGGACGCCGAGCCCAACACGCTTTCTGAGGCGGCGCGCGCCGCCGGTTGGGATCTCCTCTTCGATGGTCGGAGCTTCGCCGGCTGGAAGAACTACCGCGCCGAGAGCGAGAAGATCGAAGGCTGGGTGGTCCGCGACGGAGCGCTCGAGTTTACCCGCGACGTCTCCTTCGCGCGCCTCGTCCTCCGCCACTTGAATCCCTTCGCAACGCCGGCCCTCGACTTGATGACGACGAAGCGCTTCGGCGACTTCGAGCTGAGGATCGACTGGAAGGTCTCGCCGGGCGCGAATAGCGGCATCTTCTATGTCGTCCCCGACGAGTCCACACGGCTCTCATGGACCCGCGCCCTCGAAATGCAGGTGCTCGACGACGCGAGGCACGCCGACGGCCAGCAGCCGAAGCGCCGCGCTGGTGATCTCTACGACATCGTTGCCAGCGCAAGCCGCTTCTCGCGGCCAGCCGGCGAATGGAACCGGGCGCGGATCCGGGTCGAGGGGCCGCGGATCGAGCATTGGTTGAACGGGAAGAAGGTGCTCGAGATCGTGCGCGGGAGCGGCGAGTGGGAGCGCGCGCTATCGGACAGCAAGCACGCCGGCGTCGAGGGCTATGGCCAGGCGCGCGAAGGGCACATCCTGCTCCAGGACCACGGCGACGTCGTCTGGTATCGGAACATCAAGGTCCGTCGGCTCACTCCGGCAACATGTCCCCACTGCCGCCGAAGTCCTTCGGGAAGTCCTTGAACTTCGGCAGGCCGTCCTTCACCGACATCACCTTCTCGCCGTAGTTCACGTGCAGGCCGGGGCTGTAGGCGAGGCCTTCCACGCGGCCCGCCGGCACATCGACCATGCCGAGCGCGGGATGTTCGACCAAGACCGGCGTACCGCAGCTCGTGCAGAATTTCCGGTGGCTCGCCTCGGTACGCTTGTAGGTGCCGAGCTTCTCGGCCCCCTTCGTGATCTTCACGCTCGCCGCGGGCCAGAGACTTGCGGCGTGGATCGGCGCGCCGAGCCAGCCGCGGCACGACTCGCAGTGACAGAACGCCTGGACCGCCGGCTCACCGGAGAGCTCGACGGCGACAGCTCCGCACATGCAACCACTTCTTCGGGTCATGGGTCACTCCTTTCGTCAGTGAAGCTTCATCGTCTTACAGAGCCCGGCGAGCAGTCGAAATCCCTTCAGCCCCTCGCCAACTTCAACATCGCCCGCGTCGCCACCTCGATGCAGTCGCCCATGTTGCGATCGAGATCGAGCGCGGAGGGTCCCTGCCAGGGCGTGCGATCCGAGACGACGCAGATCGCCCCAGCGCGTACGCCGAACAAGCCCGCCAGCGTGAGCAGCACGCCCGCCTCCATTTCGCAGTTCATCACGCGCGCCTGCTGCATGTCGCGGATGCGCGTCTCGAGCGGGGTCGGCCAGTAGCCGCCGACCGACATGCTCGTCATCGTACCGCCCGGTCCCGCGACGGCGTTGCGGATG
>JANNQH010000358.1:0-3076 GCA_031400655.1 Deltaproteobacteria bacterium
CGACGCTTTCGGCTTCACGTTCTGGGACCGCAACTTCTGTCGCGACGAGATCGCGAAGTACCGCTACGACGGCATGTTCACGCCGCCGACCCTCGCCGGCAGCATCCAGTACCCGCAGAATCCCGGCGGCATGAACTGGGGCAGCCTGGCGATCGACCCCGAGCGCAAGCTTCTCATCACGAATCTGATGCGGATGGCGAACGGCATCCAGCTTATTCCCCGGGCCGAGTACGACGCAATGCCCGACAAGGCCTCCCACTGGCCTTTCCAGCTCCAGCCGATGCACGGGACGCCTTATGCGATGCGGAACTTCCCGATCCTCTCGCCCTTCGGTGCACCGTGCTCACCGCCGCCCTGGGGCACGATCGTCGCCGTCGACCTCACGACCGGCAAGATCGCCTGGCAGAAGCCCCTCGGCACGATCCGCGATCAGGCGCCGTTCCCGATCTGGCTCTGGCCCGGCTTCAAAAAGCTCGGTGCACCGAACCTCGGCGGTCCCGTCGCGACCGCGAGCGGCCTCGTCTTCATCGCCGCGACGACGGACCGTTATCTGCGGGCCTTCGACTCGGAGACGGGAGAAGAGCTCTGGAGTCACCGGCTCCCGTACACGGGCAACGCGACACCGATGACCTATCGCCTCGGGCCGGAGGGTCGCCAATACGTCGTGATCGCGTCGGGTGGCCACGTCTGGTCGGAGCCAGGCGATGCGCTGATGGCGTTCGCGCTCCCGCGCTAAAAGTGCGCGCCGCACGGCCGCTTCGGCGGGCGGATGATGCGCCGTGCTCGGCCGATCCGATTCAGCCCTGCGGAGGCTGCGTGATCCGCTTCGGGTCGACACGCAGCGGGCGCTCGTAGGACGGGTCGCTCCGGTCGCGCGCCGCGGGCCCTGCGCCGAGCATGGCCGTCAGCTGATCGGTGGTGAGGTCGTAGTCGCCGGGGACGCCCTGCCAGTCGTAGAGACATTTTCTCTGGGCGATCGCCCAGCGGCCGCCGCGGCGTTCCATGCGGTCGAGATAGCGACCGCCGCCGAGGGACAGGGCGGGGCCCGCGCGGTTCATGGCGGCGAAGAGCCAATAGGTCTCGGTGTGGGCCGTGTCGCCGTCGAGCTTGCAGAAATGGTTCGTGATGATGTGTTGGGTCGCGGATTGCTGGCTCTGGTGGAAGGCCATGAAATAGTCGGCGAACGCTTCGGGGCCACCCACGAAGAGGCCGTGGTCATCGATCGCGTCGGAATGATAGGCGGAGAGCAGCAGCTCGCGGTCCATGCGATCGACGCCCCGGCAGTAGCGGAGGATCACGTCGTGGATCGCCTGGCGATCGACGAGCTCGCGGAGCTTCTGCTCGAGACTCGGGTCTAGCATGTAGAACCTCCCGGTGGCTGGCTGAGGGCCCATGCTAGCGTCGACGTCGAAGTACCAGGACGGAGAACCAGCATGCGTCGCGAGATCTTCAGCGAGGAACACGACCTCTTCCGGGAGCAGTTCCGCCGCTTCGTACTGGCCGAGGTCGAGCCCAACATCGAAGCCTGGAACGAGGCGGGCATCGTGCCCCGCGCGATCTGGAAGCGGATGGGCGAAGAAGGTTACCTCGGGGCCAACATGCCGGAGCTATACGGCGGGGCAGGGGGCGACTTCCTCTACGATGCGATCATCATGGAGGAGCTCGGCTACGCCCGGGCCCATTGTCTCCAGGCCTCGCTCCACACGGACATCTGCCTGCCCTATCTAGCGAGCTATGGCAGCGAGCTCCAGAAGCGGAAATTCCTCGTCCCGGCGATCGCCGGAGATTGTCTCGTCGCGATCGCGATGACGGAGCCGTCGACGGGGTCCGACCTCGCGGCAGTGCGCACGACCGCGATCCGGGACGGCGACCATTATGTTGTGAACGGCGCCAAGACCTTTATCTCGAATGGCCAGAATTCCCATCTCGTGATCGTCGTGGCCAAGACGAATCCCGCGCTCCGGCACGACGGGATCAGTCTGCTACTCGTCGAGGCATCGACGCCGGGCTTCGAGCGAGGCCGCAACCTCGAGAAGATCGGCCTCAAGGGCCAGGACACGAGCGAGCTCTTTTTCCGCGACTGCCGCGTACCCGCCGAGAATCTGCTCGGCCAGGAGGGGCAGGGCTTCAAAATGCTGATGGAGAAGCTGCAGCAGGAGCGGCTCTGCATCGCGGTCGGCTGTATGGCGTCGATCCGGCGTTCTCTCGACGACACGATCGCCTATGTGAAGGAGCGACAGGCCTTCGGCAAGCCGATCGCCGCCTTCCAGAACACCCAGTTCAAGCTCGCCGAGCTCGAGACGGAGTACGAGATCGGGCAGGCCTTCACTGACAAGCTGCTGGCCGCCCATGTCCGGGGCGACGAGCTCGTGAAGGAAGTCTCGATGGGGAAGTGGTGGACCTCGGACCTGCAGAAGCGGGTCGCGGCGGAGTGCCTACAACTCTTCGGGGGCTACGGCTTCATGAAGGAGTACCCGATCTCGGGCGACTATCAGGATGCGGCCGTGCAGTCGATCTACGCCGGCAGCAACGAGATCATGAAGGTCATCATCGCGAAGCGGATGGGGATCGGTTAGACCAAACGAGGGATCACGACCTGCAGCGCGAATCCGATCATGACCCACAGGATCCCGCCGCACAGGCTGCCGATCGCGATCCCTCGAGCAGCAGACAGCTCATCGACCTTCGAAGTGACGTCATGGGGGACGGACCGGTTTCCGAGCGTCTGCTGCATGAGCGCCTACGGTAAAGGCTGAGGGCGCGTGGGGCATGGCCGAAGCGAAGCATTCGGCTGACCGGAACGGGTCATTCGGGGAGCGAGCGCCGCAAGCGTGCGGACGCGTACACTGAGCTCTCGCCGGCTCAGTCGCGGGATGTGAGCGAGGTCACTCGTTCGATCAGCTCGCGCTGCGACGAGACGCCGACCTTGCGGTAGATCGCCTTCAGGTGATTGCGCACCGTGCTCTGGGCGATGAACAGCTGCTCGGCGATGGCGGGCACGCGCATGCTCTGCACCAGCAGCACGAGGATCTGCCTCTCTCTCGTCGAGAGATCGCGGAGTGAAGGATCGTCGATC
>JANNQH010000359.1:0-2735 GCA_031400655.1 Deltaproteobacteria bacterium
CCGCTGGCTCGAGCTCTTCGAGTCCACACTCGACGAGGGGTTCGCCGGACCCAACGCGGAACGGCTCAGGGGTCGAGCCCGACGGATGGCCCGGGCCCTGCGCCGGCTCCTCGACGGCCGGTCGGCATCGGGCGAGGTGGCCATCGCCGCCACCTGGACCCACGCGCCCGCCTCGAAGCCGCCTACCGCTTGATGCCGGCCGCGGCGCTGGTGATCGCGTACCAGGCCTCGATGTCGCGCTCGTCGGCCTTGCGACCCGAGATCGTGACCGTGTCGACCTCGCCCACCTCGGCGCGCAGCGCGGCCGCAGTGCACTGCTCCTTCGGCCGCGACGCGAACGGATCGAACTGGTAGTGCCGCATCGCGTTCTCGTGCGTGATCTTGTTGATCGTTGCCTGCGGGAGTTGGCCCAGTAGCTGCGAGAGCTCTTCGGGGGCGTTCGGCCAGTTGGTGTCGCTGTGCGGGAAATCGGATTCCCAGCAGAGGTTGTCGGTATTGAAATGGTCGATCAGCTCGATGCCGATCGGATCGGAGATGAAGCAGCAGAGGACATGCTTCAGGAACACGTCGGTCGGGCCGGTGCCATCGGGGAATTTGTGGCCGGTCCAGCCGGAATGGCGGCGCTGCACGTGCTCGGCGCGCCAGAGGAAATAGGGGATCCAGCCGACGTCGCCTTCGGTGAGCGAGAACTTGAGGTTCGGGAAGCGCCACCAGATGTCGTTCCAGATGAGGTCACCCAGCGTGAAGATCGCCATCGCCGACGAGAGCGTCATCGGGACCGAGGGCGGGGCGTCCTTCGAGGTGGCGGAGCTCTTGGAGGACGAGCCGATATGGCAGCAGAGGATGGTGCCCTCGTCGCTGCAGGCCCCGAATAACGCGTCCCACTCGCCCGAGTGGATCGAGGGCATGTCGAGGGCTTCGGGATTCTCGGAGAAGGTGACCGCGTGACAGCCTTTCTTGGCGAGGCGGTGGACTTCCTCGGCGGCGCGCTTGGCATCGAAGAGCGGCAGGATGCCGCACGGGATGAAGCGGCCGGGATGGGCGCCGCACCAGCCGTCGATGTGCCAGTCGTTGTAGGCCTGGATCATCGCGACGTTCATGTCGGGGTCGGGGCCCTGATTCAGGACCTGGCCGGCGAAGCCCGTGAAGTTCGGAAAGTTCAGGCCCGCGAGGATTCCGCCCGCGGACATGTCGCGGACGCGTTCGTTTACGTCCCAGCATCCGCGGCGCATCTCGTCATAGCGGTGGGCGTCGGTGTTGTAGTACTCGCGCGGCTTGCCGGCCGCGGCGTTGAGTCCGAGGTTGCGTCCGGGCTTGCCCTGGTACCACCACTGCTGGCGTCCATTCGAGTCCTCGGAGACGTACGGCGCTTCCGCCTGATATTTCTTCGGCAGGCGCCCCTCGAAGAGGTTCGCGGGCTCGCAGATGTGGTCGTCGACGCTGATCAGGATCAGCTCTTCGGGGACAATGGCCATGGCAAGATCTCCGTGTTGCGCGGCGCCGGTTGGTTCGGCTCTCCCGGGCGGGAGGACGGACGGCGGTTGAGCGCTCCCGGAAGACTGTAACGGGATCTGACCGGCGGGTCATGGCGGCTGCGTGATAGAGTGGGGCGGCTCTGAGCACGGGCCGCGGCTGCGTCGCCCGCTCGGATCGATCGGAGGAGCACTTCGTCCATGAGTCGCACGGTCTTCAGGAACGCCCAGGTTTTCGACGGTCGCGAGATCCTTCCGGCCGGCACGACGGTCATCGTCGAGGGCAACCGCATCGTCCAGGCGGACGTGGGCCGTGCGAAGGAGCGCCCGGGCGACAAGGTCTACGACCTGACCGAGAAGACCTTGATGCCCGGCATGATGCAATGCCATTTCCACACCGGCTTCGGCCCCGACGCCGGCAATCCCTCGCCGTATCTCGGGCTCAACATGCCACCCGCCTACCTCGGGATGGTGGCGGCGAAGAACGCCCAGATCGCCCTCGATTTCGGGGTGACGAGCATCATCGGGTCGAGCAACGGTGACCTGCTCGACGTCTGCCTCAAGGAGGCGATCCTGCTCGGCCTGACGAAGGGGCCGCGGGTGATCCCGTGCACGCGGGAGCTGATCGCGTCGGGTGACTCGGCCGACGGCGACAATCGCGCCTGGTTCATGGGCATCCAGAATCACGGTCTGGTCCGCCGCGCCGACGGCGTCGATCAGCTCCGCCAGGCGATCCGCGAAGAGGTCGGCCGCGGCTGCGAGATCGTGAAGATCTCGATCAGCGACGGCCACGGCAGTCAGCCGATCCCCGACTACAACTACTACACGCCGACCGAGATCCGGGCCGCCGTCGAGACGGCCCACTCACGCGGCGCCCTGATTCGCGCCCACTGCCCGTCGCGGGTCGGGATCATCGAATGCGCCCGCGCCGGCGTCGACATCATCGACCACGCGGATCTGATCGACGAAGAGGGAATCGAGGCCGTGCTCGAGGCGGATGCGACGCTCACGCCGAGCTACCTCTGGTCGGAGCGCTTTCTCGGCTTCGCCGAGAGCTGGAACTACGCCAACGGAAACTTCCCGATCGGCAACGGCTTTCCCGAGTCCCGAGCGCGAACGGTTGAGCGGCTCGCCGCCGTGCGGCGCGATTTCGACTACACGGTCTCGATGCTGCCGAAGCTCCGCGCCGCCGGCGTCCGGATGGTGCTCGGCGACGACTACGGCTTCGCGATGATGCCCCACGGTGACTACGCCTCGGAGATG
>JANNQH010000360.1:0-6055 GCA_031400655.1 Deltaproteobacteria bacterium
GGCTGTGCGGCCAAGCTTCCGGCGGCGGTGCTCGAAGCTGCGCTCGGCCGACTCGCGCCGGCGTGGCCCGATGATTCGGTCGTGATCGGAGTCGCCGAGCGCGACGACGTCGCGGTCACCCGAACGCCGGAGGGGCGCCTCGCGCTGCATAACATCGACGCAATTCGGGCCTTCTGCGACGACCCGTGGCTCGTGGCGCGGGTCGCCGCCTGCAATGCGACGAGCGATCTGTTCGCGAAGGGCGGTCACCCCCGCCATGCCCAGGCCCTGATCGGCCTGCCGGAAGCCGATGCCGAGCGCTCCGAGGAGATGCTTCACCAGGCGCTCTGCGGCCTGCGCGAGACCCTCGACGGTCTCTCGGTCACGCTGCTCGGCGGCCACACGATGTCGAGCGAAGCGCTCTCGATCGGCCTCGCGGTCACGGGCGACGGGCCCGAAGCGGGCGAGCTGCTCCGCCAGCGCGGTGCAAGGCCCGGGGACGAGCTGTGGTTGACCC
The DNA here is from genome assembly GCA_031400655.1 of Deltaproteobacteria bacterium. GTDB lineage: Bacteria > Myxococcota_A > UBA9160 > UBA9160 > UBA4427 > UBA4427. The sequence goes on from JANNQH010000360.1 coordinate 497, forward strand.
GACCGCTCGGCACCGGCGTGGTGCTCGCCGCCGACATGCGCGGCCTCGCGCGCGGCGAATGGGTCGAGGCCGCCCACGCCGCGATGCTGCGTACCCACGCGGCCGGGAGCCGGCTGATCCGCGAGGCGGGTGCGACCTCGGCCACCGACGTCACGGGCTTCGGCCTGGCGGGCCACCTGTTGAATCTGCTGCGTCCAGCGGGTCTCACGGCTCGCCTCGATCGACGCGCGATCCCCCTGCTTCCCGGCGCCCGCGAGCTCTTCCTGCTCGGTCTTCGCAGCACCGCCCATGCGCCCAATCGCGCGGCCTTTCTCGCCTCGGTCCGCGGTGCTTCGGAATTCGACGGGGCCTGGCTCTTCGATCCGCAGACCTCGGGCGGCCTGCTCTTCAGCCTGCCCCCCGCCGCCGGCCCCCGCCTGGCGGAGGCCTTCGCTCGGGCGGGCGAGCCCGCGGTCACGCGAATCGGTCTAATCGACGCCGGGGATTGGACGGACCTGCCGCTGCACGACGCCGCGCCGCCCGCTGCGGGAGCCCTCCTCTTGATCGAAGGAGTGATCGAAGGAGAGACCGCCGCTGCCCGACCACCGCGGGACTGAGGCCGGCCGCTACACTGCGCCCCGCATGAAGGGCATCTCCGCCGCCGCTCTCGAACGTTATTTCACGGCGCACGTTCCGGGCGTCAGCCCGCCGCTTCAGTTCGAGCCCATCGTCGGCGGCCACTCGAACCTGACCTTTCGCGTGTCCGACGCCGCGGGCCGCCGATTCGTCCTGCGCCGGCCGCCGACGGGCGCCGTGCTCGCGACCGCCCACGACATGGGCCGCGAGCACCGGATCCTCTCGGCTCTCGCCGGTACTCCCGTCCCCGTCCCGAAAACGCTCGCGCTCTGCAGCGACCCCGCCGTCAACGACGCGCCTTTCTACGTGATGGATTTCGTCGACGGCAGCGTATTGACGAGCCCGGAGCTCGCGGGCCGCGAGGTGCCAGAGACGCGCCGGGAGGCGCTCGGCCTGCACGTGATCGACACGCTGGCGGCACTGCATCGCCTCGACCCGGACGAGCGCGGCCTGGGCGATCTCGGCCGGCGCGAGGCCTATCTCGCCCGCCAGCTCGCACGCTGGCGGACGCAGTGGGAGAAGAGCCGAACTCGCGAGCTGCCCGAGATGGAGACGGCCCACGCGCTCCTCGCAGCCCGCATGCCGGCCCAGCCCGCCGTCGCGATCGTCCACGGCGACTACCGCATCGGAAATTTTCTTGTCGACGGCGCGGCGGGCCGGATCAACGCCGTCCTCGACTGGGAGCTCTGCACCCTAGGCGATCCGCTGGCCGACCTCGGCTACCTGATGAACGACTGGAACGGACCCGGCGACCTCTCCCCCAACGCGAGCGGCACCGGCATCTCTGCGACCTCCTGCGGCGGATTTCCCGGCCGCGAGATCCTGCTCGCGCGCTATCAGGCGAGCACGGGAATCTCGACCGAGAAGATCGCCTACTACCGCGCGTTCCAGTACTGGCGCCTCGCCGCGATCGTCGAGGGCGTGCTCGCGCGCTACATGCAGGGTGTGATGGCAGAGGGGGGCAACGTGGACGCTTTTCGAATCCAGGTCGACGCGCTGGCACGGGCGGCCGTCGAGCTCGCCTCGTCGGATGCACTGCGATGAGCGATCGGCGAAGAGTTCTCGACTCGATCGCCCGCTGCGGGCTGGCGCGGTCCCTGCGCGCTGCGGGCGTCTCGATCCTATTGCTGGGCGTGCTCTCGCTGTTCACACCGCTCTCATCGCTCTCGACGGCAGAGGCCCAGACCGTGGCGGCCCCGAGCGATCCGCCGCTGCCCGAGGGCCTGCTCCAGACCGAGCGCAACACGATCGAAGTCTTCCGGGCGGCGGGACCGTCGGTCGTCTTCGTCACGAACAATGCGCTGAGCCGGGATTTCTTCACGGCCGACGTGACAGTCGTGCCGCAGGGCTCGGGCTCGGGCTTCCTGTGGGACAAATTCGGCCACGTCGTCACCAACTACCACGTCGTCCAGGGCGGCCAGACCTTCTCCGTGACCCTCTCGAACGGCACCACCCACGAAGCCCGCGTCGTCGGCTTCGAGCCGCGCAAGGATCTCGCCGTCCTGCACATCGAGACGAAGGGGCTCACATTCAAGCCCCTCGCCGTCGGCCGCTCCGATGCGCTGCTCGTCGGCCAGGAGGTGATCGCGATCGGCAATCCCTTCGGCCTCGACCGCACGCTCACGACCGGCGTGATCAGCGCACTCGGCCGCGAGTTCCCCACCCGGGACGGATTCGTGATCGAGGACGTGATCCAGACCGATGCCTCGATCAATCCAGGCAATTCTGGCGGTCCGCTGCTCGACTCCCACGGCCGCGCGATCGGCATCAACACCGCGATCTTCAGCCCGAGCGGCGCCAGCGCCGGCATCGGCTTCGCGATTCCGGTCGACACCATTTCGCGCATCGTGCCCCAGCTGATCCGCTACGGAAAAGTCCGCCGCGCGGGACTCGGGATCAGCGTGCTGCCCGACCATTTCGCCCGCAGCTGGGGCGTCGACGGCATCATCGTGCGCGAGGTCATGGCCGGCTCGGGGGCCGCGCGCGCCGGCCTGCGCCCGCTCGCGATCGATCGCCGAGGCACGATCGTGGCGGCCGACATCATCCAGGTGGTCGCTGGCAAGCGGGTGAAGAGCTTCGCCGACCTCGCCAACGTGCTCGACGATCGCAAGCCCGGGGAGCTCGTCACGATCCAGGTGTTGCGCGGGGGCGACGGGAATCTCGAGCTGAAGATCCCGCTGGTCGAGGTCGATTGAGCGCGGGATCGCTCAGTTCGGGAAGCGATCCTTCGGGACGTAGTGGCCGTCTTCGAAGCGGACGAAGAGCTCGTCGATCTGGGGATGGCGACAGGGAAGCTCGCTGCCATCGGGCACGAGATTCTGCTCGGAGACGTAGGCGACATAGGTCGAGTCCTCCGTCTCCGCGAACAGGTGGTAGTAGGGCTGATCCTTGCTCGGCCGGATCTCGGCGGGAATCGAGAGCCACCAGGCCTCGCTGTGATTGAAGAGCGGATCGACGTCGAAGATCACGCCCCGAAACGGTCGGAAGCGGTGCGCGACGACGTCGCCGATTCCGAACTTCGCTGCTCGCATGTCACCCCCGCCCCACGTCCCGCACCCGCCGCCGGAGATTAGCCGAGTCACCCGTCTCCATCCGGTCGGCAAGCGTCCGCGAATCCGCTAGAACCCGTGCCATGTCCCGTCGCCGACTGATCCTGATGCGCCATGCGACGGCCGCTGACGGAACCGGCCGCGATGTCGACCGCCCGCTCACCCGCCGCGGCCTCGAGGAAGCCCACCGCGTGGGCGAGCGGCTGCGAGAGGCCGGGCCCCTGCCCGACCGCGTCGTCGCTTCGAGCGCTCGGCGCTGCCGCGAGACCTGGCAGGCCCTGTCGAGCGGTCTCGCCGCCGAGCAGCGCCCCGCCATCGCCGTCGAGTTCGACGACCGACTCTACAACGCCTCGACGGGAGCCCTGCTCGAAGCCCTGCATGACGAGACTGTCGCCGAGGTCCTGCTCGTGCTCGGCCACAATCCCGGGATCTCGCTGCTGGCCCTCGAGCTCGGTCGTGCGAATGCAGAAGACGAGACCGTACTGCGGGATGGTTTCGCCCCGGCGACGCTCGCCGTCTTCGACGTCAGCGGGGCATGGCAGGACCTCTCGGCGTCCGCGACCCGGCTCGAGCGCTTCGAACGCGCGAAATGAGCAGCGGGCGGCGACGGATCCGCCGTCCGCATAGACGCATGGACGAGCGAATAACGACCGTGAAAAATGCCGCTCGAGCGTGATAGAGTCGCTCGCGGTGCCTATCGCTGGCGCGTGCCGGGCGCGCGCGGAGCGAGGGAGACCGACCGTTCCGTTTCTCGAACCGGCATGAGGTGCTTCGATGACGATTCCCTTCTGGTGTGTGCTCATCGTGATCCTGCTTCCCACCCCGCTGGCGTTCACTGGCGGCTATTTCCGGGGCAAGGCCTTCGGCACCGCCGACAACAAGAATCCACGCGCCCAGGCGGCGAAGCTCGAAGGTCCCGGTGCCCGGGCCTACGCCGCCCAGGCCAATGCCTGGGAAGCCGCGATCATGTTCTCGGCTGCCGTGCTGACGACCCACGCCGCGGGACTCCCGGCAGCGGCCGCCGCTCCCTGGACGATCGCATTCGTCGTGTTCCGCATCCTCCACGGCATCTTCTACGTCCAGGACATCGACAAGGCGCGCTCGCTCGTGTTCATAGGGGGCATCGTCTGCATCGTGGGTCTGTTCGTGAAAGCGGCCTGACGGGTCGTGAAAGCGGCCTGACGGGTCGTGAAAGCGGCCTGACGGGTCGTCCCGGGAAGCGTGCGAGGGGAATGGTGTGAGCGACGTCGAAATCAAATATCCCCGTCCCGACATCGCGATTCTGCGGCTCAATCGTCCGGAATCGCTGAACGCCCTGTCGTGGGCGCTGGTAGAGGAGCTCCACGCCGCGCTCGACAGCCTCGACCGGAACAACGCCTGCCGGATCGTCGTGCTGACGGGCGCGGGCCGCGGGTTCTGCGCGGGTCTCGATCTGCGCGACCAGGGCAATCCGGGGGCCGTCACGGCCGGCGTCTCCGGTCCGCGGGCGGGACTACTCGCCCAGAACCGGATCGCGAGCCTGATCCCTCACATGCGGCGGATCCAGCAGCCGCTGATCGCGGCGATCAACGGGCCCGCTTTCGGCGGGGGCCTGGCCCTCGCCCTCGGCTGCGACATCCGGATCGCGGCGCGCAGTGCGACGATGTGCGTCCAATTCATCCGCGTCGGCGTGTCGGGCTGCGACATCGGCGTCAGCTACATGCTGCCGCGGCTGATCGGCGCATCGCGCGCCCACGATCTGATCCTCTCGGCCCGGCGGTTCGACGCCGTCGAAGCCGAGCGCATCGGGCTCGTGACCCGCTTGTCCGATGACGGCAAAGTGCTCGACGACGCGCTCACGCTCGCAGGCGAAATCTGCGAATTCGCGCCCTTCGCGGTCTTCGCGACCAAGCAGGTCATGTGGGCCAATCTCGACGTCCACCACCTCGAGGCGGCGATCCAGCTCGAAAACCGCAATCAGATCATGGCCGGCTCGTCGGGGGAGACGGTCGAGGCCGCACGCGCCTTCTTCGAGAAGAGAAAGCCCGTCTGGTCCTGAGCCGCGCGAGCGCGTGCCGACTCAGTCGAACCGGTACTCGCTCATCGGGTGTGAGTCGACGTTCTTCAGCGACAGGAACGCGTCGCAGCTCTCGATCATGCGCCGGAGGTTCTCGCGGTATTTCGGCTCGTTGCCGACCGCGTCGTAGAATGCCTGGGGATTCGAGAGGGCCTCGCTCGGGAAGCCCTCCTCGATGATGCCCTGCCAGGGCGGCGCAGCGGGCGTCACGGGCCGGACGACTTCGTTGCGGATGTATGAGAACGTGCTCTGGGTCTCGATCGCGACGTCGCGGTGGATGGTCTCCCAGATCTCGATGAAGCGATCGTGGGAGAGGCCTGGCTTCGCCTCGATGCAGCC
>JANNQH010000361.1:0-2381 GCA_031400655.1 Deltaproteobacteria bacterium
CGCAGCAAGGTCGAGGTGGCCCGCGAGCGTCTGTTGGCCCTCAATCCCGACGTGCGGGTCGATGTATTCCCGACGCGCCTCGATTCGAAGAATGCCCTCGAGCTGTTCGCCGACTACGACGTGATCGTCGACGGCACCGACAACTTCCCGACCCGTTATCTGACCAACGATGCGTGCGTGCTGCTCGGGAAGCCCAACGTCTATGGCTCGATCTTCCGTTTCGAGGGGCAGGCGAGCGTCTTCGATGCCCGTAGCGGTCCGTGTTATCGCTGCCTCTATCCGGAGCCGCCGCCGCCGGGCGCCGTGCCGTACTGCGCGGACGGGGCCGTCCTCGGCATCCTGCCCGGAACGATCGCCCTCGTCCAGGCGACGGAGACGTTGAAGATCCTGACGGGCGTCGGGGCGTCGCTCTCCGGGCGACTGCTCCATTACGACGCCCTCGAGATGACTTTTCGCGAATTCAAGCTGCAGAAGGACCCTAGCTGTCCCGTCTGTGGCGATTCGCCCGAGATCAAGGCCCTGATCGACTACGAGGGCTTCTGCGGCATGCCGGCGCGGGAAGGGCCGGGCGCGGGTGAGGTGCCGGTCTGCAGCGCGAGCGAGCTCGCCCGGCGACGGGCGGCGGGGGAAGCGCTCTGTCTCGTCGACGTGCGCGAGGCGGACGAGGTCGAGACGGCCCGCATCGAAGGCTCGCTCTGGATTCCGCTGGCCGAGCTCGAGTCGCGGGTGGGGGAGCTGCTGGCGCTGAAGGAGAAGCCCGTCGTCGTCCACTGTCATCACGGCGGGCGCAGCGAGAAGGCGGCCCGCTGGCTGCTCGCCCGGGGATTTTCGCGCGTCGAGAATCTCGAAGGCGGAATCGAAGCGTGGTCGCTCACGGTCGACCCGGACGTGGCGCGCTATTAACGTGCTCTTGACGTAAAGAGTGCATTTGGTTCCGTCTGGTCGCTCGCAGCCAGTGCGAGTCATACGGTGACGTAGATCGAACGAACGCAGGAGGTGAATCGAGTGGCGCGAATGAAGCTGCCGGACCCGTTGGCGAGACGCCATCTGCTCGAGGCCGAGCTCGAGCCTGCGAAAGCGAAGGCGCTCGCCGACGCCTATCTCGCGCTTTCGCGTGAGATCGAGGCGGTCGACTTCCTGCAGCGGGCCAATGCGATCGACGGGCTCGAGGCGTTGCAGGCGGCCGCGTTGGCGGGGGGCGACGTGTTCCTGATGCGGAGAGTCTCGCAGGCGCTCGGCCGAGACCCGTCGCGCGAGAGCTGGCGTGCGCTCGCCGAGGCCGCCACGCGCGCGGGTCGGGAACGGGATGCCGAGACTGCGACCCGCCTCGCCGCCGTCGACGCCTGACCGGATTGCGCGATGCGAAAGCCGCGATGCAACGCGTGATCCGGATCGAGAACGCGCGATCCCACAATCTGCGGGGCATCGACTGCGAAATCCCCCTCGGCCGCCTCACTGTCATCACCGGCCCATCCGGCTCCGGCAAGACGAGCCTCGCCTTCGACACGCTCTACGCCGAAGGGCAGCGGCGTTATGTGAGCTCGCTCTCCGCCTACGCGCGCCAATTCCTCGAGCGGCTGCCGCGGCCCGAGGTCGACCACATTTCGAATCTTCCCCCGGCGATCGCGATCGAGCAGCGAAACGGGGTGACGAATGCCCGCGCGACGGTCGGAAGCGCGACCGAGGTCCTGGATCACCTGCGGCTGCTCTTTGCTCGCCTTGGCACGACGATCTGTCCGGATTGCGACGAGCGGGTCGACGCCGGCGGGATCGTCGCGACGGCGGATCGCATCGCGGCGGAGTGGCTGGGAGAGCGCATCCAGCTCGTGGCGCCGCTGCGCAGCGGGCAGGGGCGGGCTGGTGAGGTGCGGGACGGGCTGGTGAAGGAAGGGTTCGCGCGCTTGCTGTCGGACGACGGGCAGGTCCTCGATCTGCTCGAGACGGCGCCGCGCCACAAGCCATCGCGCGAGCGGCCCTGGTGGCTGCTCATCGACCGCCTCGATCTGCGCGCGGGCGAGCATGTGCACCTGCGACTCGTCGAGGCGGTGTCGCAGGCCTTCGCGCGAGGGCAGGGCGAGATCGTCGCGCGCGGCGCCGCGGGCGAGCTTGCCGGGGCGCGCAGCTATCGCGAGGGGCGGACGTGCAATCGCTGTGCGCGGCGATTTCCGGAGCCGAGTCCGGGGCTGTTCTCGTTCAATAATGCGCTCGGGGCCTGCCCGCGCTGCGAAGGCTTCGGCCGTATCGCCGAGGTCGACTGGGAGCGGGTGATCCCCGATCCCAACCGGAGCCTTGCCGAGGACGCGATCGCGCTCTTCGCGACGCGCACCACCCGCGGTTGGAAGAAGTGGCTGCTCACCGCCTGTCGCGACGCGGGCATCGAC
>JANNQH010000362.1:0-3419 GCA_031400655.1 Deltaproteobacteria bacterium
GAGCAACCCGATCGGATTCGCCGTCGCCACCGTCACGATCAGCGGCACGACGACGCCCGGCGAATGGCCCTTCCCGGAGGTCGTCTCGGCGGAGCCGAGCTTGCGCAGCCCTTCCGGTGTCGAGAGGTAGCCTTCCACCGACGACGTGACCTCGGCGGCTCCGGACCCGAAGCCGATGACCACGCGCTTGAAGCCGCTGCCTTCGTCGACGGAGGTGAGGTAGCCGACGATCACGATGTCCCCGTCGCCGGGATGGGAGGCTGCGGTCGCCCGCTCGGCCGGGAGTCCCATTTTAACGATTCGCTTCACGAGCTCTGTCGTCATCTGGACGCCGAGCTTCCGACCCGCCTCGATCTCCTCCGGCGTGGCCTGGGCCTGGGCACCGGCGTTCGTCTTCGCCGCGTCGGACCAACTCGGAAGATCGTCCACGGTCGCCGCGAAATCGTGGACCAGGATCTGGTCGGGGCGCGCGAGCTTCGGTCCCTTGTACTCGTCGCGGTCGGTGATCTTGATCGACGCGCAGCCCGTGCCGAGGGTGAGGGCGAGAACGAGCAGCGCAAACCCGGTCGTGAGTCGAATCGCCCCGGACGCCTGAAGGAACCCCGGTGACATCTCTTCTAGCCTCCCTGTCGCCCGATCACTGGGCGACTCTTCGTTTCTGATCCGGATGCAGTCTCGACAATAAGCATGCGATGTTCAAGTATTGTGTGGCGATCTGCCCAAATCCCACGCCATCACCTGAGTCACCGGAGAGACCAAGCGACACATCGGCCTTCTCATTGTTCTGGGTTTGACGCTCGGCGCCGTGCTTCCCACCCCGGCTCCCGCGAAAGACCTCGACCGGACGGTCCTCCCGATCCCGGAGCCGAAGGTCAAGCCCATCACGATCGTCGATGCGCGGGACGCGCAGGCGCCGCCCCGATTCGAGGTGAAGGCGCCGGCGGAGGCGCCCAATGTCGTGATCGTGTTGATCGACGATTTTGGCTTCGGCCATAGCTCGGCCTTCGGCGGGCCGGTGCGCACGCCGACCCTCGAACGCCTCGCCAGCGAGGGCCTCAAATTCAACCGCTTTCACACGACGGCGCTCTGTAGCCCCACCCGCGTGGCACTTCTCACCGGACATAACCACCACCCGAACAACGCCGGCGCCATCATGGAGCTGGCCACGGCCTACCCGGGCAACACGGGCGTGCGCCCGAAAGAGATCACGACCCTGGCCGAGATCCTGCGCCAGAACGGCTACAGCACAGGGGCATTCGGCAAATATCACGAGACGCCGCCGTGGGAGGTCTCGGTCTCCGGTCCCTTCGATCGTTGGCCGACGGATTCGGGCTTCGAGAAGTTCTATGGATTCATCGGCGGAGAAGCGAATCAGTGGGCGCCGGCCCTCTACGATGGATCGGTGCGCATCGAGCACACGCCGAAGCCCGGCTACCACTTCACGACCGACATGACGAACCAGGCGATCCAGTGGGTGAGCGCTCAACAGTCTCTTACGCCGGACAAGCCCTTCTATCTCTATTATGCGCCCGGAGCGACGCACGCTCCGCACCACGTGCCCAAGGAGTGGATCGCAAAGAACAAGGGCCGCTTCGGCCAGGGCTGGGACAAGCTGCGAGAGGAGACCTTCGCGCGGCAGAAGCAGCTCGGCGTCGTGCCCGCCGACGCGAAGTTGACGCCGCGACCGGCGGAGATCCCCGCCTGGGACAGCATGAGTGCCGACCAGAAGCGGCTCTTCGAACGCCAGATGGAGACCTTCGCCGGCTTCGGCGAGCAGGTCGACCAGGAAGTCGGACGGCTGGTTGCCCAGCTCGAGGCGATCGGCGAGCTCGACAACACGCTCTTCTTCTTCATCGCGGGCGACAATGGTGCGAGCGCGGAGGGCGGTCCCGAAGGCACCTATAACGAGATGATGGCGCTGAACGGCATCGTCGGGACAGCCGACCAGATGCTCGCCCATGTCGACGATTGGGGCGGGCCCGAGACCTATCCGCATTTCGCGATCGGCTGGGCCTGGGCGGGCAACACGCCCTTTCAATGGACCAAGCAGGTGGCGAGCCATTTCGGCGGCACGCGCAACGGCATGGTCATGCGCTGGCCCAACGGCTTTGCGGCGCGCGGCGAGCTCCGGAGCCAGTTCCACCACGTCATCGACGTCGCCCCGACGGTTCTCGAGGCGGCCGGGATTCCGCAGCCGAAGATCGTGAACGGCGTCGAGCAGTGGCCGATGGACGGTGTTTCGATGCTCTATTCAGCGCGCGACGCCAAAGCTCCCGACCGCCGGACGACGCAGTATTTCGAGATGTTCGGCAATCGCGGGATCTACCACGACGGCTGGACCGCCAGCACGCGACATTCGATCCCGTGGCTCGCTGCCGAGAAGCTGCCGCCGCTGTCGGATGACGTCTGGGAGCTCTACAACGTCGACCAGGATTTCAGTCAGGCGAACGACCTGGCGAAGGCGAATCCGGCGAAGCTCGCGGAGCTGCAGAAGCTCTTCCTGAAGGAAGCGGTCCGCAATCACGTGCTGCCGATCGATGATCGCCGCTCCGAGCGCTTCAACCCGGCCATCGCCGGCCGCCCCGACCTGATGGCCGGGCGCAAGTCGCTGACCGTCTACCCGGGAATGGTCTGGCTGATGGAGAACGCCTTCATCAACGTGAAAGGCGTGCACCACACCGTGACCGCCGAAGTCGAAGTCGATGACGCCAAGACGGACGGCGTAATCATTGCCCAGGCCGGTCATTTCGGGGGCTGGACGCTCTACCTGAAGGACGGCCGCCCGCATCACGAGTACAACTGGTTCGCGATCGAGCGGACGAACATCCAGGGCGCCGATGCGCTCACCCCCGGAAAGCACACGATCCACTACGAGTTCATCCCCGACGCTGCCACGCCCGGAGCCGGCGGCCAGTCGACCCTCAGTGTGGACGGAAAGCAGGTCGCGGCGGGCCATATCCCGAAGACACAGCCCTTCGTCTTCTCCGCGGATGAAGGGGCAGACGTGGGCCAGGACAACGAGACCAACGTCTCCTCCGACTACGCCCAGGGCGACAACCAGTTCACGGGACGGATCATCAAAGTGAAGGTCGAGCAGAAATGAAGGCGAAAGCATGAAAGCAGCCATCTTCGAAAAAGCCGGACAGCCCCTCGTGATCGACGACATCGACATCGTGAATCCCCGCGCAGGCGAGGTCATGGTGCGCACCGTCTGCAGCGGCGTCTGCCACTCGGATCTCCACTTCGTCGAAGGTCTCTGGCCGCTGCCGATGGACACAGTCCTCGGCCACGAGGCGGCGGGCGTCGTCGAGAAGATCGGCGAGGGCGTCAGCTACGTGAAGCCGGGCGACAAGGTGATCATGTCGTTCAAGCCGTTCTGCGGGAAATGTTATTTCTGCATGCGCGGGCAGGGGCATCTC
>JANNQH010000363.1:0-5904 GCA_031400655.1 Deltaproteobacteria bacterium
TCCCGGACTTCGCTCGACACATAGCGTCGACGCTTTTCCGGTGCAGCCGAGTCCGACACGTCATCGTCGTAGTAGCGGAAGCTCTCACCGAGAATCATGCCCTGGTTGACGAGCTTCTGAAACGGCTCCTTCGTGTGGACCAGTCCCAGGTCGAAGAAGACTTTGTGCCAGAAGCGCGAGTAGAGCAGGTGGAGAACCGCGTGTTCGGCACCACCGACATACAGATCGACGGGTCCCCAATAGCGCTCGGCCTCGGCCGACCAGGGGGCGTTGTCGTTATGCGGATCCATGAAGCGCAGGAAATACCAGCAGCTGCCCGCCCACTGCGGCATGGTATTCGCGTCGCGCAGGACCTTCCGACCCTTTTCGTCGGTCGTCTCGATCCATTCCTTCACGCGCGCGAGCGGCGCCTCGAAGCCCTCGCCCTTCGGCTTGAAGTCCTCGAGCTCGGGGAGCAAAAGCGGAAGCGCCGATTCCGGGATCAGCTCGATCCGGCCGTCCGCCTGATGGACGACCGGAAAGGGCTCGCCCCAGTAGCGCTGGCGGCTGAAGAGCCAGTCGCGGAGCTTGTAGGTCACGGTCCCGCGCCCGATCCCCTGCGCCTCGAGCCACTCGATCATCTTGCGCTTTGCCGCGTCGGTTTCGAGGCCGTCGAGAAAGCCCGACGCGGTGGCCCGGCCGTTTCCCGTCCATGCAGCGTCGGCGACATTGCCACCGGCGACGACCTCGACGATCGGCAGGCCGAAGGTCTTGGCGAATGCCCAGTCGCGCTCGTCGTGGCCCGGGACCGCCATGATCGCGCCGGTGCCGTAGCCCGCGAGCACGTAGTCGGCGATCCAGATCGGGATCTCGCGGCCGTTTGCGGGATTGCGGGCGAAGGCGCCGATCGCGACGCCCGTCTTCTCGCCGAGCTCGGCCTGGCGCGAGCGCTCGCTCTTGCGCGCCGCGCGCTCGACGTAGGCGGTCACGGCGGCGCGCGCTGCGTCGGTCGTGAGTGTCGCGACGAGCGGATGCTCTGGGGCGAGCACCATGTAGGTCGCGCCGAAGAGCGTGTCGGGGCGGGTCGTGAAGACTTCGATCTCGGATCCCGGCTGGTCCACGACGGCGAAGCGCACGTGGGCGCCCGCGGAGCGTCCGATCCAGTCGCGCTGCTGCTTCTTGATCGGCTCGGGCCAGTCGAGCCCGTCGAGATCCTCGATCAGGCGATCCGCATACTGCGTGATTCGCAGCATCCACTGCTTCATCGGCATCCGAACGACCGGATGGCCGCCGACCTCGCTCTTGCCGTCCTGCACCTCTTCGTTCGCGAGCACCGTCCCCAGCGCCGGACACCAGTTGACCGGTACCTCCGCCTGATAGGCGAGCCCCCGCTCGAAGAGCTTGCGGAAGATCCACTGGGTCCACTTTACATAACGCGGATCGGTCGTATCGAGCTCGCGGGACCAGTCGTAGCTGAAGCCCAGGCTTTTGATCTGGCGTTTGAAGTTCGCGATGTTGCGCTGGGTCGTCTGGCGCGGATGGGTGCCGGTCTTGATCGCATATTGCTCGGCGGGGAGACCGAAGGCGTCCCAGCCCATCGGGTGGAGGACGTTAAAGCCCCGCATGCGCTTGTAGCGCGCCAGAATATCGGTCGCGGTATAGCCCTCGGGATGGCCGACGTGCAGGCCGTCGCCGGAGGGGTAGGGGAACATGTCGAGCACGTAGTACTTGGGCTTGGAAGCGATGATTTCGGCGCGAAAGGTCTCGTGCTTCTCCCAGTACGCCTGCCATTTCGGTTCGATGCGGGACGGTTCGTAGGCCATGGCGGCGGAGTTTCCCGTGGCCGCCGCGGCCAGTCAATGAATGAGGGCCGGACCGGGCGCGCCCCGCGGCGCCCATGCGGCTACGCTCGGCCCATGGCCGACGCACACAACGACATGACCGTCTTCGTCGTCTCCGACGGCACCGGCGACACCGGCAGCGCCGCCGTCCGCGCCGCGATGATCCAGTTTCGCCACCGCTGGCGCCTGCGCGTCTTTCGCGACACGCGCACGATTTCGGACGTCCGCCGGGTCGTCGAGCAGGCCGAGCAGGCAAACGCCCTCGTCGTCTTCAGCCTGGTCGAGGGCGAGGTCGTCGAGGCCCTGCTGCGCGAGGCCGACCAGCGCGGCGTCGTGGCCGTCGACCTGCTCGGTCCCCTCATCATGCGCGTCGCGCAGCGGCTGAAGGTCGAGCCGCGCCATCAGCCGGGCCTGCTCCACGGCTTCTCGGACGACTACTTCGATCGCGTCGACGCCGTCGAGTTCGCCGTGCGCCACGACGACGGCGCCAACATGCGAACGCTCCACGAGGCCGACATCGTGCTCACCGGCGTCTCTCGGACCTCGAAGACGCCCCTCTCGATGTACCTGGCGCAGCGCGGCTACAAGACCGGGAACGTGCCGCTGATTCCGGGGATGGACCCGCCCAAGGAGCTCGTCGAGCTCGACAAGCGCCGCGTCTTCGGCCTGACCGTCGACCCGGCGACGCTGCTCTCGGTCCGCAACGCGCGCCTGCGCTCGATGCGCGCCCCATCCTCGACCGACTACACCGACCCCGACCAGGTCATGCTCGAGCTCGACCGCGCGCGAAAGCTCTTCCGCCGCTACGGCTGGCAACCGATCGACGTCTCGGGCCGCGCCGTCGAGGAGAACGCCTCGAAGATCATCGACGTCTACGAGAGCACGTTCGGGGAAGGCCGCGGAACACAGGGTGCAGCCCCCGCGCCCCCGGCCAACACCTCGGACGCCTCGGACTCCTGACCAGGATCGCCCGGCGTTCGGCACAATGCCACGAACGCCCACGGCGTCCAGACCTCGCAGCCCGCGCTGCGCGCCCGGCCCGCGACCTTGCGGTCGGCGCTGACCACGAGCGTCCGCTCGGGCGATGGCGCGCGCCGTGCCCGGCGCACGATCCAATCGTCCGCCGATTCGACGAAGAGGCTGTGGACGGTCGGTCCGCGCCGCGGGAGCGCCTCTGAACAATTAGAGGGGCCATGAGAGGGGCTATCAGAGGAGCCGTCAGAGGGTCCCTTGGCGTGTTCGTGGGAGATGTCGGCGCAGCCGGTGGCCTGGCGGGCGGGGATCGCGACGACCGACCAGGCGGGCTGTGGCCCGTCGAAGGCGACCCAGATGTCGTCGCCCGAATCGGGCCAGGCACAGACCCGCTCGAGTAGCCGGTCCCGCGCCTCGCGCCCCCACCAGGCCGAATCGCGGGCACCCTTCAGCAGCGTCGTGTGGATCACGTTGAAACCGTCGACGAGCAGCGTCCGGCGCTCGCTCGCGGCGAGCTCCAATTCAATCCAGGCGTCGAGCGGGCTTCGCCCGGCCTGCGTCATCGCTCGGCCCTCATGCTTTCCTCAGCGTCTCACTGCCCCATTCGCCCGAGCGTACCCGGTCTGGCTGATCGGGGCCCCGGCCCGGACCAGCTCCGCGTTCGCTCGTCCGGCCTCGATCGCCGCCCAGCTGAGCCCAATCGCAAGCGTCGCCAGCACCGTGAGCAAGACCTCGCGCACGCCTTCCCGGGCGCCGGCCCAATCGCTGGAGGCGGGCAGGGCGGCGGGCAGGGGAATGGGGGCGAGGATCGGCCGACGTCGGGCGATCGCCGGTCGCGGCTCGCCCTCGAAAACGAGCTCGAACTGGGCTGTACGATTCATGAGAGTGCTCCTCTTTTCGCGTCTCTGATCTGGGTTCGTCGCCGTCTCCGGCCGGGATCCAGCTTGCGAGCTCGGCGTGACAGCCCCGGTCACGGGGCCGCCACCACCCGCACGAACACCCGCACAAACGCTTGCGCCGTGGAGAGGGCTGACTTATCCAACGCCGCCATGAGCCGGCAGGACTCGATACCGGGCGCTTCGCCCCTGCGAGTAGGCCTCGTGCAGATGCGCTGTGAGGCGGATCCCGCGCGCAATCTCGCTCGCGCCATGGACGGCATCGCCGACGCGGCGCGCCAGGGTGCCGAGGTCGTCTGCCTGCCGGAGCTCTTCCGGACCTTCTACCTCTGTCAGAGCGAGGACACGCGCCGCTTCGACTGGGCGGAGCCGATCCCCGGCCCCTCGACCGAAGCGCTCGCGAAGCAGGCCGCGGATCTGCGCGTCTCGCTCGTCGTCTCGCTCTTCGAGCGCCGCGCGGCCGGCCTCTACCACAACACCGCCGTCGTCCTCGACGAGAAGGGCCAGCTCGTCGGCCGCTACCGCAAGATGCACATCCCGGACGATCCTCTCTACTACGAGAAGTTCTACTTCACGCCCGGCGATCTCGGCTTCCAGGTCCACCCGACGGCGGCGGGCAAGCTCGGGGTCCTCGTCTGCTGGGACCAGTGGTTTCCCGAGGCGGCGCGCGCGACCGCGTTGTTAGGCGCCGACCTGCTCTTCTACCCGACGGCGATCGGCTGGCAATTCAACGAGGGCGAAGCCGTCGATACGGCCCAGCGCGACGCCTGGCACACGATCCAGCGCTCGCATGCGATCGCGAACGGTCTCTTCGTCGTGGGCGTCAACCGCGTCGGCCACGAGCGGCTCGAAGGGGCGGCGGGCGACGGAATCCGCTTCTGGGGGAGCTCCTTCGTCGCGGATCCGATGGGGCGGATGCTCGCGGTGGCGCCGGACGATGCGGAGGCGGTGCTCGTCGTCGAATGCGATCGCGGGGCGGTCGAGCGGACGCGGCGGGATTGGCCCTTCCTGCGCGATCGGCGCATCGACGCCTATCAGGGTCTTTGCGACCGATTCAGCGATCGCGTCGAAGGAAACGACGGAAGCGATGGAGTGCCCGGGCGAGGGCGAAGGTGACGAAGGCTCCGCAGCGCCGCTGGCCGGCCGAATGGGAGCCGCACCGCGCAACCTGGCTTTCCTGGCCCCACAACCGCGAGACCTGGCCGACACGGCTCGCCGAAGCCGAGGACGCCTTTTGCGAGATGGTGCGCCAGATCGCGCCCGGCGAAGACGTCGAGATCAACGTCGGCGATCCACAGCTCGCCGAGCATGTCCGCGCGAAGCTTCGCGGGGCTGGGATCAGCGACTTCTCGCGCATCCACCTGCGCGGCATTCCGACGAACGACGCCTGGGTCCGGGACCACGGCGGGATCTTCGTCTTCGAACAGACGCCCGACGGCCCGCGGCGGGTCGTGCTCGATTTTCTCTACGACGCCTGGGGCGGGAAATATCCGCCGTGGGACCGGGACGAGCGGGTCGCCGAGCAGATGGCGCAGATCGCGCGCGTGCCCCGGATCGCCTTCGACCTCGTCCTCGAAGCCGGCGGGATCGATGGCGACGGCGCCGGCACGATCCTGACGACCGAATCCTGCCTCCTCAATCCCAACCGCGACCGGCCGGGGCACGACCGCTCGCGGCCGGCTCTCGAGCGGGTGCTCGCGGAGGCCTTCGGGACCGAGAAGGTGCTCTGGCTCGGGGACGGCATTGAGGGCGACGACACCGACGGCCACGTCGACGACCTGACGCGCTTCGTCGCCGAGGGCCGCGTCGTGACGATCCTCGAGCGGGACCCCGGCGACGCCAACTCCCGGGTCTTGCAGGAGAATCGCGAGCGGCTCGAGGGCATGACCGACGCGCGGGGCAGGCGGCTCGAGGTGATCGAGCTGCCCACGCCGGGGGCGGTCATGGGGCCCGACGGCCGGCTCCCGGCGAGCTACGCCAACTTCTATTTCGCGAACGCGGCGGTGCTCGTCCCGGTCTTC
The DNA here is from genome assembly GCA_031400655.1 of Deltaproteobacteria bacterium. Classification (GTDB taxonomy): domain Bacteria; phylum Myxococcota_A; class UBA9160; order UBA9160; family UBA4427; genus UBA4427. Next base: position 5,710 of record JANNQH010000363.1, read on the forward strand.
GGCGTCCCGGCCGACCGCGAGGCGATCGCGATCCTCGAGCAGGCGATCCCCGACCGCCCGATCGTCCCGATCCCCGGGCAAAACCTCGTTCTGGGATTGGGGGCGGTCCACTGCCTGACGCAGCAGGAGCCGGCGCTGCCGCGCTGACCGAGCGCGCGCCCCGGAATCCTCCGGGATTCCCCGGATCGCTCCGCG
>JANNQH010000364.1:0-5900 GCA_031400655.1 Deltaproteobacteria bacterium
ACCCACCCCGATCGCCCAGGCCCTGAACGAGCAGCTCGCGAAGGCCGCGCCCGAGATCCTCGAGATGCTCTCGGCCTACGGACGCCGGCTCTATTTTCCGAAGGGCATCATCTCGCAATCGGCCGAGGCCAAGCAGAAGGCCCACCGCTTCAACGCGACGATCGGGATCGCGACGGAGGGCAAGGGCCCGATGGCGCTGCCCTCGGTGGCGGCGCAGCTCGGCGGGATTCCCGCGGCCGATGCCTTGACCTACGCGCCCCCGGCCGGGCGCCCGGGGCTGCGCAAGGCCTGGCGCGAGAAGCTCCTGCTCGAGAATCCGAGCCTGAAAGACCGCAAGTTCGGCGAGCCGATCGTCACCAACGCGATCACCCACGGCCTCGCCGTCGCGGGCGAGCTCTTCATCGAGCCCGGCGACGTCATGCTGATGCCCGACAAGCTCTGGGGCAATTACAAGCTGACCTTCGAGGTCCACCACGGCGCCACGATCGAGACCTTCCCCTTCTATAAAGCCAAGGGTCTGGGCGCCAATAACGGGATCGACACCCAGGCCTTCGCACGGCGGCTGCGAGAGCTCGCCGAGGGCCGCGACAAGCTCCTCGTCCTGCTGAACTTCCCGAACAATCCGACCGGCTACATGCCGACGCCGGCGGAAGGTGATGCGCTGTGTGAGGCGCTGATCGAGCAAGCGAAGCGCGGGACGAAGCTCGTCGTCTTCTGCGACGACGCTTATTTTGGACTCTTCTATCACCTGGGAAGTCCGTCGATGACGGAGTCGCTGTTCGGGAAGCTGACCGGTCGCCATCCGAATCTGCTGGCCGTCAAGCTCGACGGAGCGACCAAGGAGCTCTTCGTCTGGGGGCTTCGCTGCGGATTCATCACCTTCGGCCCCGGCCGGCCCGAGACCGCGGAAGTCGCGTGTGAGGTCCTCGATGCGAAGGCGCGGGGCGCCATCCGGGGCGGGATCTCGAATGTGCCCCAGCTCTCGCAGTCGATCGTCGAGCGCGCGCTGGCGGCGCCCGGCGTCGACGCCGAGCGCGCGGCGAAATGCGAGGTGCTCCGCCTGCGGGCCGCCCGCGTCTACGAGGTCGCGAGCCATCCCCGCTTCGCGGAGAGCTGGACCGTCTACCCCTTCAACAGCGGCTATTTCATGTTGGTCGAGGTGCAGGGCGTCGACGCGGAGAAGCTGCGCGTGCATCTGCTCGACCAGTACGGCGTCGGCCTGATCGCGACGAGCGCCTCGGACATCCGCGTCGCGTTCTCGTGCCTCGAAGTCGACGAGATCGAGCCCCTCTTCGAGGCGCTCCACAAGGCGATCCAGGAGCTGCGCTAGCCGCCAGGCGACTCCAGGCACAGAGTCTCTCGAGGCTACTCGCTCTGCTCGTCGCTCTTCTCGACTTTCCCCGCCGACTCGATCGCATCGAAGGCCCGCACCAGCTCGATCTGGAGCGCGACACTCTTCGCGAGGGCATCGACGGCGACGCGTTCGTCGACGCCGTGTACACCATTCGCCTCGTCGTTCGTGAGGGCCCGCGGCACGAAGCCGTAGGCCACGATCCCGACCTCCCGAAACCAATGGGCGTCGGTGAAGCCGCCGATCAGCCGCGGGACGACGAGGCCCGTCGGATCCTGGCGCGCGGCCACCGCTTCGATGGCGCGCATGAGCGGCGTGTCGGCGGATGAAGCGCGCGTCGGAAAGCTCAGGATCTCCTCGATCTCGATCGTGCTGTCGTCGATCAATGCCTCGATCGCGGACGCGAACTCGACGCACGTCCGCCCGGGCAGCAGCCGTGCATCGAGCTGGGCGCGGGCGACCGAAGGAGCCACGTTCGTCGCCGGGCCGCCCTCGAGCAACGTGATCGAGATCGTGTTGCGAACGAGCGCGTTCTGGCCCGGGTTGTCGAGGAAGCGTTGGCGGAAGGCTTCGTCGCGTTCGAGGCTGCCCGAGAGATTCTGATAGGCGGCGCGATCCCATTCCGGAGCGATCGGCGCCAGTGCCTTGAACATCTGCTCGACCTCGGCGAGCACTCGCACGGGCGACTCGGCGCGCCGGACCTTGTCGAGAGCGGCCACCAGACGGGGCACCGCATCGTCGGGCGTGGGTGCCGAGCTGTGCCCACCTCGGCCATGGGCGCGCAGCTCGAGCCAGCACGGGGATTTCTCGGTCAGCGCCACGCCCCAGATCGGCGGGCGCGCTGTCTCGTCGCTCGCCGCAAGCTGGATGCCGCCGCCCTCGGTGAGCAGGTACCCGATGCCCTCGAGGAGTTCTGGATGGTTCACGACGAGCCAGCCCGCGCCGCGCCGGCCCCCGGTTTCCTCGTCCGGGGTGGCGATGAACAAGATGTCGCGCTCGAGGCGTTGATTGGAACTGGCGAGTTCCAGGAGTGTCATCAGGTGGGTCACGGCGACCCCCTTGGCGTCGAGGGCCCCTCTCCCCCAGACATAGCCATCCGCGATGCGGCCCGAGAAGGGCGGCACGCTCCATTCGGAGGGATTCGCCGGCACTGTGTCGAGATGGGACAGCAGGATCAGTCCGGGTCGACCGCCGCGTCCGCGCAGTCGCCCCCACACCGCCGCTCGTGGCTTTCCACCGTTGGTATTTGGCGTCGTAATTACGTCGCTCTCGATCCCCTCTCTAGAGAGGATCTCTGCGAACCGATATGCAAGTGCCTGCTCTCGTCCCGGTGGGTTGACTGTCTTCATTCGGATCGCTTCGGAGAGGATCTGGCTGGCGCGTTCCGCGACCGAGGGACGCGGAAAGAATTCATCGAAGGGCCACGCGGCGCGAGCGGGTGTGACCGCGGTGACAGGGATCAGGAGAAGAGCAAGCGAGAAGCATGTGAGCAGCGCGCGGGCCCTGAGGCCGTGAGCTCTCGCAAAGGAGCGGAAGCGAGACGACTCAATGCGATTTCTGTCGTCCTTTTTCAGGTGACACAGATCACGCATGCGATCGGAGTCGGAGCGGGGTGCTCCCGCTCGAATCAGGGTCTCGGTCCGCGCTGACATGAAACTCCTCGGACCTCGCACGAGAGGCCGTTTGGATGGGAAGTCTAATGTGATGACAATCACGATGCAGAGCCGCTTGCACCGGGCTAAACATAGCCACTGCCTCGGCACTCCCAGGAGAATGTCTTGATCTTCAACCCGAACCACGAGCCGAACGACGAGCCGAACGACGACGGGCGACTGCAGGATCTGCGGGCGCTGTGGGCGACGTTCCGGCCGGTGTTCTGCGCCCGCTGGGAATCGTTGGTGGCGATGGCGGGGGCGCTGGCCGGGATCGCTTCGGCGGGCTCGCTGCATGCTAGGCGAGCACTCGCGCATTCTTTCGAGACCCGTATCGGCGTGGCGGCGGTTCTCGTGCTCGTGAGCGCGGTCTTCAGTTCGATGGTGGGCTACGAGCTCGGTGGTCGGGTGATCGCCGCCGGTCCCGAGGCAGCGAGCGAGGCTCTCGATGATGCCTTGGCCCATGCGGAGCACGCGTTCGATCTGGGTGCTCCCGAGGCTATCGACCTCGCGGCGGGCGAGCTGATCGCCCAGTACGCCCCGGTGTCGATCGATGCCCTTCCCGTCCACGATCCGGTCGCCCGCGAATTCTCCGCCGCCAACCTCGAGCCGACGCTCCGAATGGTCGCGGCCGATACCGACGAGCTCACCCTCGTGACCCGCGGCGAGATCGCGAAGCAGGAGAGCCTGGCGTCGTCGCTCCGCCGCCAGGGCGTCTCGCCCGCGGCGATCCATCTGCTCTCGACCGAGCTGCGCAAGGTGTTCGACTTCCGAAAGTCGCGCGCCGGCGATGGCTACCGCCTCACGCAGGACGCCGACGGACGCGTCCTCGATTTCCAGTACTCGCAGGGCGTCGAGGAGAGTTACTCCCTCGCCTGGAAGGGCACGCGCTACGTCGCGAGCAAGCAGACCGAGCTGCTCGAGCCCCAGGTCGCCAAGATCGCCGGCGTGGTCGAGGGCTCCTTCTACGATGCGATCATGGCCCTCGGCGAGCAGAGCTCGCTCGCGACCGAGTTCGCCAAGATCCTCGCCTGGGACATGGATTTCAGTCGCCACGTCCAACCCGGCGACGAGTTCTCGATCCTCTACGAGCGGATGTACACCCGAAGCCCCGACGGCAAGGGCGTCTACGTCCGCCCCGGCAAGATCCTCGCGGGCCGCTACACGGGTCGCTCGGGTGAGCACACGGTCGTCTACTACCAGGACGGTGACGGCGAGGGCGCCTACTTCCGTCCCGACGGCAGCTCGATCGAGCGCGCCTTCCTGGCGGCGCCCCTCGATTTCAGCCGGATCACCTCCCGCTTCACGAACGCCCGGCGCCACCCGATCCTGAAGATCACGCGCCCGCATCCCGGCATCGATTACGCCGCACCCTACGGAACGCCGATCTTCTCCGTCGCGGACGGCGTCGTGGAGTTCCGTGCCCGTGCCGGCGCCTCCGGCAATCTCGTCCGCATCCGGCATTCTGGGGGCTATACCTCGCACTACGCGCATCTCTCGAGCTTCGCCCGCGATCTGAAGGTGGGCGACAAGGTCCGCCAAAAAGAGATCATCGGCTACGTCGGCAGCACAGGTCTTTCGACCGGTCCCCACGTCTGTTTCCGTGTGAAGAAGAACGGCCAGTACGTCGATCCGATGCGACTGGCCAAGCCGGCGGGTCCGTCGATCGAGGGCGACAGGATCGATCATTTCCGCGACATCCGGGACCAGCGACTCGCCGATCTCGGTCAGGGCCCGTTCATCGCGGCGAACGAGGCGCTGTAGCCGCGACCAGGCGGCCTCCCGGATCCCGCCCGTGCTACCCGTGCCGCCGATGTCCAATCCGCCCTCCCCCACCACTTCGGGATTCCGAATGGCGGCTTCGCTCGAGCGCGTGCTCGCGGGTGAAGCGGCTCGCGTCGGAACTGAAAATCCTGCCAAGCTGTCGGCCGTGCGCGCTGCCCTGGCCGCTTTCGCGGCTGCGCCCGAGGTCCTGGCGATCTGCGGTGTGAACGTGGCGAGCGGGGTTTCCGAGCAACCGATCGGCTGGCCCGAGATCATCGCGGGGGCGCGGAACAGGGCTCATGCGGCCCTTTCGTCGGGTCCAGGTGCGTTGGGGTTCGGGATCGAGGATGGCCTGGTCGAGCTGCCGGTAGGGGTTTGCGCGGCTGGCGAGGGCAGCGATCGGCCCGCCGTTTTCAACGTCGGCTGCGCCTGGGTCACCGACGGCGGCCGCGACGGGACGGGGTTCTCGGCGGGCTTCGCCTACCCGGCCGGCTGCCGGGAGCCGGCCTTCCATGATCAGCTGCCGGTCGGGGCCCTGTTCGACCGGCTCTGGCAGGCCCGGCGCGGCCCGTTTGATGCGATCGCGGTGGGCCCGTCCGGCCGGCAAGGCGGAAACATCGGCCAGCTGACCCAGGGGCGACTCGATCGGAGCGGCTACGGGACCCAGGCGATCCTGTGCGCCCTCGTTCCCTTTCTGCACGTGGATCTCTACGATTGAGAGCCGCTAGGAGCCTGATCCAAGATGGGCGTGGATGCCTGAACGTCGAGACGCGCCTCTCGCAAGGCGCGCGAGGGAGCCGTAGCACCGCTACGGCGACCGAGTGCAACGCCGCGAGAGGCGATGGATCGGCGTTCAGGCGCCGCGCGTGCCATCTTGGGTCAGGCTCCTAGGCCACGCCCCGGAAGGAGCCGTCTGCATGCACCCCCAGGACCAGCCCATCGACGGGCTCGGTGATCTCGTCGGCTATTTCCGCTCGGCGGAAAAGCCGCGCGAGAACTGGCGCGTCGGCACCGAGCACGAGAAGGTCGGCGTGTATGCCGACACCGGAGACCGCGTCCCGTTCGAGGGTCCGTACGGCATCGCTGCCCTCTTCGATCGCCTGGTCGCCGAGGGCGGCTGGGAGCGCGTCGAG
>JANNQH010000365.1:0-3319 GCA_031400655.1 Deltaproteobacteria bacterium
CTGATCCAGGTCGGAATCCTGCAGGCGCGCGATCGCGAGGCGGCCCGGGCGCTGGCCCGGATCTCGTTCGATCCCGCCTACTACAACCTGACTCCGCGCGAGCTCACGGAGATCGATTTCGGCGACTACTTCAGCCGCGTGCGGGCGCATCTCTGGCTGATCGAGGGCGCGCAGATGCCCGACGGCCTGCTGGCCTTTGGAAGGGCCTTCTCGCTGCTCTATGGGCTCGCGCTCGAGCTCGCGCCGGGCATGCGGCCCCTCGACGTCGTCGGGCCCTACGTGCTGGCCTTCCTGCAACCGCCGCGCGCCGCCGGCTCGGCCGGGCCCGTTGCGACAGGCGCGATGGCGGAACCTTCGTGTTAGCGTTAAGAGATCCTGGATTGGGTGGAGAGCTGAGCGTCGATGGCGATCAATGCGGACGAGTTCAAGGCAGCGCTGGGCTGCTGGGCGAGTGGAGTCACGATCATCACCGCCCGAGCGGGCGATCGCATCCACGGCATGACGGTGTCCGATTTCAGCGGCGCGTCGCTGGCTCCGCCGCTGGCGCTGGTGTGCGCGGCAAAGTCCTCGAACACGACGGCGATGATCGAAGCGGGGCGCTGCTTCGGGGTCAACGTGCTGCGCGCGGGACAGAGCGCGCTCTCGAACCGCTTCGCGTCGAAGAAGGACGAGTGGACGCGCTTCGAAGGCGTCGAGACCTTCACTGCGAAGACCGGCGCGCCCCTGCTGACGGATGCCCTCGTGAACCTCGACTGCCGGCTGGTCGCGGTCCACGAGGCCGGTGACCATCTGCTCTGCGTCGGCGAGATCGAAGAGACCCGGATCCGTGAAGGCGAGCCCCTGCTGTACTTCCGGGCGAGCTACGGCCGTTTCCAGAAGGATTTCTGAGCGCTCTCTATGCGCTGAGGGCTCCCGGGCGCATCGGGCCGATTCCTGGGTGATCACCCCCGCACTCAGGGCAGCGATTGTGACGAGCGGATGGAGTGCTGCATTGGTTCGACCGATGACTGAGCCGGTTCCGGGTTTGACGAGCGGCGCCTGAGGCCGCGCGGGGGGCAGCGTGAACAGTCTGATCCGATGGTTGACGGCCCCTGCGATCGAGCTCGCGTCGATGGCGAACGACACGGCGGCGGTGCTCCGCCGCGAGCAGCGCTACCGCGATGTGCCGGCCGTTGAGCCGACACCGGGCCTGGTGGCCGAGGCGCTGGCGGACGGAACGTTCTCCCTGCTCGTGAGTCTTGTGCTCGGGATGCCCGACCCCCAGGACGTTCGGCGCGGCCACCAGGAGCTGCTCGCGATGCGCGACTTCCTGACGCGCAACGGTTGGTTCCAGAATCCCGCCGGCTATCACCGCACCCCTCCGCGCCTGCGCGCCGTGACGCTCACGCCGCGCCGGATCCGCCATCTAGGCCGGCGCGTCGATCTGCGCGAGCTCAGCTTCGAGAGCGAATACGAGCCCCATCTCGGGGAGCCCGCCCGGGAGCGCTGGCTCTCCCAGGACGACAACAGCACGGCGGTCGCCTATCTGCTCGAGCACGCTTCGCCGGGTCGTCCCTGGCTCGTCTGCACCCACGGCTTCGGCATGGGCCAGCCCGGCATCAACATGAGCGGCATGATGGCGCGCTGGATCCACGAGGATCTGGGCTTGAACGTCATGATGCCCGTGCTGCCACTCCACGGTCTGCGCTCGGGGACCCGCATGAGCGGGGGCGGCTTGTTGCAGCCGGAGTTCGCGAGCGTGCTTCACATGTTCTCGCAGGCCGTCTGGGACATCCGCCGCATGGTCGACTGGCTTCGCACGCGGACCGCCGCGCCGGTCGGTCTCTACGGGATCTCGCTCGGGGGTTATGCGACCGCCCTCGCGTCGGCGTTCATCGAAGACCTCGCCTGTGTCGTCGCCGGGATTCCCGCAGTCGATTTCGCGTCTCTCGCCCGGGACAACGAGCCCTGGGCGGTCAAGGCCTACGGCGGCGATCTGCAGACCGACTGGGGGCTCGTGAACGAGGTGATGTACCCGGTTTCGCCGCTCAGCTTCGAGCCGCGCCTGCCGGTCGAGAAGCGATACATCTACGCCGGCGTAGCGGATCGCGTCGCGCGACCGGATCAGGCGCGGTCCCTCTGGCGCCACTGGGGTCGGCCGTCCATCGAGTGGCTGTCGTCTGGCCACGTGATGGCTTCGATGAAGCCGAATCTCAAGCCCTTCCTGCGCCGCATCGCCGCAGAGCATCTGTTCGAGCGGGGACAGGCGCCTTTTGCGACGGACGCCACGGACCTGACCGACGCAACCGACGCAACGGTGGACGGCGAGCAGTCCGCCGGAAACGTGGAGCAGAGCTGAGCGATGGCACGCGTCTATTACGAACCCCTCGCCGAGGAGTGCGCCCGAGCGCTCGGCCTGGAGACTTCTCGCCGCCGGTCCCACACCGGGATCATCCTGATCTTCGAAGCCGGTGCTCTTCGCACGTCCCAGGGCGGTGTCGATTTCGCGCGGATTCGGGAGGTCGTCGCGTCGCGGCTGCCGGAGCTGCCGCGGCTGCGGTGCAAGCTCCGCCGGGTTCCGGTGGAAGGACATCCGGTCTGGGTGGACGATTCCGAGTTCGACCTCGACTATCACCTGCGCCATTCGGCGCTGCCCAAGCCGGGCAACCACGACCAGCTCTGCAACACCGTGTCCCGCATCGGCGCGTCGCGGCTCGACCGATCGCGTCCGCTGTGGGAATGCTGGGTGCTCGAGGGACTCGAGGGCGGGCGCTTTGCACTGGTCTTCAAGATCCACCAGGCCCTCGACCGACTCGAGGGCGTGGATCTCCTGCGCGCGATCCTCTCGTGCGTGCCGGAGCGGGCCGAGGTCGTGCCGGCCCGCCTGTCGGCGCGCCCCGCACCTTCCCCGCTAGAGCTCTTCTTCCAGGAAGTGGTGCGCGAGTGGAATCCCTCGAAGCGGGCGCTGCGACAGGCGATCGGCGTGTTGCGCCACCCGGGGCGGGCGGTGGACACCGTTCAGCATCAGGCGCGCGGCCTGCTGCGGCTGCTTGGCTATCGCCTGCGCCACGCCTCGCGATCCCCCTTCGACGGTGAGCTCGGGCCGCACCGATCGTTCTCGATCCACGCCCTCGATCTCGAGACGGTCAAGCGCGTGCGGCAGGCGCTCGGCGGATCGGTCCACGACTCGGTGCTCACGATCCTGACGGGCACCCTGCGGCGCTACCTCGCCGATCGCCACGTGAGCCCGGTGACCGTCGATCTGCGGGCGGTGGCGCCCGTGCTCGAGACGGATGGGACCACGGCCCGGCCCTGGTCGATCGAGCTGCCCATCTGGGAG
>JANNQH010000366.1:0-3681 GCA_031400655.1 Deltaproteobacteria bacterium
CGTGATGTAGCCCGTCTCTTCGGCGATCTGGATCAGCTCGGCGGCGTGTACGCGGCCGAGCGTCGGCGACGCCCAACGCACCAGCGCTTCGGCGCCGATCGTCTGGCCGGTGCGCTGATCCACTCGCGGCTGATAGGAGAGAACGATCTCACCCCGGTCGAGGGCCCCGCGCAGCTCGTGCTCGAGGGAGAGGCGGCGCACCGCCCCATCCTCCATCGCCTTGGCGAAGAAGCGATAGCCACCGCCGGCCGCCTTGGCGGAGTAGAGCGCCGCATCGGATCGCTTGCGCAGCTCGTCGGCCGTGCGGCCGTCGGCGGGATAGAGGGCGATGCCCAGGCTGGCCGAGGGAGTCAGCATCTGGCCCATCACCTCAACCGGCTCCCGGATCGAGGCGAGCATGCGCTTCGCGACGAGCTCGGCGTCGCCGGGTCCGTGAATCCCTGAGAGAAGCACAGTGAACTCGTCGCCGCCGAGTCGCGAGACACGCACGTCGGCGGGGGGGCGATCCTGATCAACGCAGACGACGTCCTGAGCGCGTACGGCATCCGACAGACGCGCCGCGATCACCCGCAGCAGCTGGTCGCCCGCGTCGTGGCCGAGGGTGTCGTTGATCAGCTTGAAGCGGTCGAGGTCGACGTAGATCAGGCCGAGCTGCTGGCGCTCACGTTTGGCGCGGCCGAGCGCACTGGCCAGGCAATCGTCGAAATAGCGTCGGTTGCCGAGGCCGGTCAGCTCGTCGACGCGCGAGCGGGCCTCGGCCTCCGCCAGTCGCTGCATGTGATCGGTGGTGTCTTCACAGACCCCGAAGATCCATGAGGAAGGTCCTTTGCCTGCAGGGCCGAAGGCTCGGCCCCGAGTTCGAAAATGCCGTTGGCGACCCTGGGCGTCGGTGAGCCGGATGGGGACGCAGAAGGGCGTCCCCGAGCGGGCCGCTTCGAACAGCGTGCCGGCGAAGAGGGCGCGGTCGTCGCTGTGCATCCGGTCGAGCAGGGAACCGGGGGCCATGGCTTCGGTCGGGCCTACGAGCCCGAGAATCTGGCGCAGCTGTGGAGACGGGCGGAAGTTGCCCGTGTCGGGCCGGAAATCGAAGTAGACGAGGTCGGTTGTCGACTCGAGTCGCTGCAGGGTCGCGGCCGCGTTCTTGAGCTCCTCGAAGCGATGCCAACGCGCCATGACAGCGCGCACGTGCTCGGGGACCCGGGTCGGCTCGAGGGAGGCCGGCAGCAGCTCGAACACGTGGTAGTCGATCGCGGGGTGGGCCTGCTCGCTTTCCTGCGAGTGGAGCACGACAGCAGGCCTCGACGGAAAGCCCTGCGCGATCTCGAGACACGTCGCCATGAGCGCTGCGCCGCCGCGGCCGGGCAGCACGAGGATCACCATCGTGCTCGCCGAAGCTGGCGATCGCACGACGAACCCGGCGGCTTCGAGCACGCGGGTCAGCTCGCCCACTCGAGTTTCCTCGGGCGTCGCCACGATCGCGACCTCGATCTTCCGCTCTTCGGGCATGCTCTCCCCACGGCGTCGCCGACGGCATCCGCCCTGCGGCTTTATCGGTCGCGATGGAGTCAGGCTGAGCGCCGAGATGGCGGACCGCATCCGCCGACGGTGCAAAAGTCGGGTCGCTGTGCACGAGTCGCACGGGTCGCGCGAAATTGCGCGCCGGGTGCCGGTGGGCTGCGCCGGGCCGCGTCGATCCACGCTGGCCCCATGGGGTTCGCTGCTAGAGTCCAGCTGGGCCCCCGTAGCTCAGAGGACAGAGCGTCGGTTTCCTAAACCGTGCGTCGCAGGTTCGAGTCCTGCCGGGGGCGCCAAGCGCGAATGACGGTCCTACCGTACGGACCGACCGTCTGATCCGACAGGCTGACGAGAAGGACGCGATGCTCAAGGTGACGGCGACGATGGGGGCGGACGTGAAGCTGCGCGACGTCGCGGCACATGCCCGCCGCGTCGAGTCGCTGGGCTACGACATGCTCTCCGTCCCGGAAGCGGTCCACGACGGCATGCTGACTTCCTTCGCGGCACTGGCCGCGACGACGCGGTTGCTGATCGGGACCGGTGTGCTGGTGGCGTTCATCCGGAGTCCGATGCTCGCGGCGCAGGGCGCCTGGGATCTCCAGGCGTATTCCGGTGGACGCTTTCAGCTCGGGCTCGGTACGCAGGTCAAGGGGAATATCGTCGGGCGATTTGGCATGCCCTGGAGCGCTCCGGCCGCGCGGCTGCGCGACTACGTCGGTGCCGTGCGCGCCTGCTTCGAGACATTCCAGAACGGGACGCCCCTCGACTATCACAGCGAGAGCTACACGCTGAACCGCATGCAGCCCTTCTTCAATCCGGGCCCCCTCGACGTCCCCGCACCGACGATCCTGATGGGCGCCGTCGGCCCGATCATGACCCGCACGACCGGCGAAGTCGGCGACGCGCTCCAGACGCATCCAACCAACAGCGAGGCGCGCTACCTGCGCGACGTGACTCGGCCGGCCCTCGAAGACGGCTCGAAGCGGGCAGGGCGCGACGTGCGGATCGAGCTGGTCGCGGGTCCGCTCGTCGCGACGGGGGCGACGCGGCAGGAGGTCGAGCAGGAGCTCAAGGACGCGCGCCAGACCCTTGTCTTCACGCTCTCGACCCCCGCGTACTGGCCTGCGCTCGAATACCACGGTTGGCGCGAGGTCGGGGAGCGCCTGCGCGACTTGACCCGCGAAGGCCGTTGGCGCGAGATGGACGCGCTCGTCAGCGACGAGATCCTGCGGACCTTCGTACCCTCCGGCACCTACGACGAGATCGCGGACACCCTACGCACCGAGTACGACGGGATCGCGGAGCGGATCCTCTTTCCGGTGCCCAAGGATCCGAAGAACGACGAGGCGGCCCGCCGTGTGATCGAGCGACTGCGCGCGAGCTGATGGCGATGGCCGCAAACGAAGACTGAAAAAGGAGTCCGCCTGTGTCCGAGACCCGACTCGATCCTGAGCTCTTTCTACCCGACCCGGCGTCCCGCGACGTGAAGTACACGATCGTCTCCGTCGACGATCATGTCGTCGAGCCGCCGCACGTCTTCGAGCGCTATCTGCCGACGAATCTTCGCGAGAAGGGTCCGCGCATCGTCGAGACGCCGGAAGGCCACGAGGTCTGGGCCTTCGACGGCGGCTACCACACCCAGGTGGGCATGAACGCCGTCGCGGGACGGCGCCCCGAAACCGTGAAGCTCGAGCCCTTTCGCTTCGAGCAGATGCGACCCGGCTGCTACGACGCCGACGCTCGCATCAAGGACATGGATCTCGGCGGCATCTGGGCCCAGCTCAACTTTCCCTCCTCGATCACCGGCTTCTGCGGCCGTCATTTCGCCGCCGCGAAGGACCGCGAGGTCGGCCACGCCTGCGTGAAGGCCTGGAACGACTGGATCTACGAAGAGTGGTACAGGCCGTATCCGGAACGGATCATCCCGAACGCCATCACCTATCTCGGCGACCCGCAGCAGGCGGCCGCCGAGATCCACCGCAACGCCAAGCGGGGCTTCACGTCGGTGACCTTCCCGGAGCGGCCCCACGCCGTCGGCATGCCGAATCTCTGGGACCGCAAACACTGGGATCCGATCATCCAGGCCTGCGTAGATACGGACACCGTCATCTCGCTCCACGTCGGAAGCTCCGGCATGTACGCGATTCCGGAGGGCGCGCCCCAGCT
>JANNQH010000367.1:0-1947 GCA_031400655.1 Deltaproteobacteria bacterium
GTCGGCATGTCGACGATCGCGGGCACGGTGCTCGTCGCCTACTCGCTGATCCTCGGACCGGGTTATGCGGGGCATCTCGTCGTCGCGAGCCTGCTCTCGGCGCCGGCCGGGCTCGTGATGGCGAAGATCATGATCCCGGAGACGGGGGTGCCCGAGACGCGGGCGGGCGCCGACTTCGCCGAGGTCTCGACCGCCCACAATCTCATCGATGCCGCCGCCGAGGGCGGACTCGTGGGGATGCGTCTCGCCCTCAACATCGGAGCGCTGCTGATCGCCTTCGTGGCGCTCGTGACCCTCGCGAACCACGCGATCGGAAGTGTGGGGAGCCTGTTCGGGGCGGAGGGCCTGACCCTGCAATCGATTCTCGGCTTTTTCCTTGCGCCGATCGCGTTTTTGATGGGAGTGCCCTGGAGCGATGCCCGCGAGATCGGCGGCTTGATCGGCGTCAAGACGGTGTTGAACGAGTTCATCGCCTATCAGGATCTCGCGAAGCTCGTGAAGGAAGGGCTCGTCGCGCCGAGGAGCGCTGTGATCGCGACCTACGCCCTCTGCGGCTTCGCGAATTTCGGATCCCTCGCGATCCTGCTCGGCGGGATCGACGGACTCGCGCCGGAGCGGCGCGCCGAAGTCGCGGAGCTTGGGGTACGCTCGATCGTCGCTGGAACCCTCGCGACCTGCCTCACCGGATGTCTGGCGGGGCTGTTCGTCTAAGGCCGGCATGGTCCGGGCGCCGGTCCGCTCGGCCGCACCGGGGAGGCTCGACCCACAGATGCGAAGAATCGAAGGCCGCGTTGCCGTCGTGACCGGCGCCGCCAGCGGAATCGGGCGCGCCACCGCGCTGCGGCTGGCCGAGCGGGGCTGTGCCCTCGCCCTCGCCGACATCGACCGGACCGGGCTCGACGAGACGGCCCACCAGCTCGCGCGCCACGCCGTCAAGGTCTCGACCGCCGTCGTCGACGTCTCCGACCGGGCTGCCGTCGAGGCGTTCGCGCGTCACGTCGAGGCGACTCACGGCGCGGCCCATATTCTCGTCAACAATGCCGGGGTCGTGATCGCGGGCTCCTTCGCCGAGCAGCGCCTCGAGGACCTCGAGTGGCTCGTCGGCATCAACTACTGGGGCGTCGTCTACGGCTGTCACTCCTTTTTGCCGCTGTTGCGCCGCCAGGACGAAGGCCACATCGTCAACCTCTCGAGCATGTTCGGCTTCCTGGGATTGCCGGGGCAGAGCGGCTACTGCGCGACGAAGGCCGCCGTGCGCGCGCTCTCGGAGAGTCTCTACGCAGAGCTCCGGCGAGAGCGGATCGGGGTCACGAGCGTCCACCCGGGCTGCATCGACACGTCGATCGTGCGCTCGGGGCGGGTCGGCGACGAGTCGCTGCGACGCGACGTGCAGGCGCTGTTCGATCGCCGCGGCGCGCCACCGGACGCGGTGGCCCGGGCGATCCTGCGCGCGATCGAGCGGAACAAGCTCTTCGTCCGCGTGCGGCCCGAATCGGTTGCGACGGATTGGGCCAAGCGCTTGTTTCCCGCGGCGATCCATCGCGTCGTGGCCGCGCGTTTCGAGCGCGAACAGGACGCGAGCCTGGCGAAGACGCGATGAGGCGCTGGCTGCGACGGCTCGCCTGGACCTTTGTCGTCGTCGTCGCGGGGGCGTGGCTCTATCTCGGCCTCGAGCTCGAAGGTTTCCTCAATCGCGTCGATCCCGTCGCACTTCCGCCGGTCTCCTCGCAGGCCCGCGCGCTCCACGCAGCGAGCTTCGTCGCCGATCTCCACGCCGACTCGCTGCTCTTCGGCCGCGATCTCCTGCGCCGCGGTCGCCTCGGCCATGTCGACCTGCCGCGACTGCGCGAAGGCGGCGTCGCGCTCCAGGTCTTCGGGCTCCCGACGAAGGTCTTCTTCGGCACCAACATTGATCGCACCGAAGCCCACGGCGTCGATGCCCTGACC
>JANNQH010000368.1:0-3538 GCA_031400655.1 Deltaproteobacteria bacterium
CGCTCTGGATTCGACTATTGCGACAGCTGGATCGACTCAAGTTGTCACCCGACGGCCCGCCGTGGGGTGAGCTTGTCGCTCGCGCCGAACAATCGTTGGGCTCGGAGCGAGGTAACGCATGGGGTTTGTAGACGATCTCACCGCGGAAGTCGTGAAGATCTTCAAGGAACAGTGGACCACCCGCGAGGGGAGGCAGGTGCCGGACACCACGGACCTCGCCCTTCGTAACGACGCGATCACGTTGAAGGGATCCGTACTCTACGCGGATCTGGCGGATTCGACGGGTCTCGTTTCGACATCCAAGCCCGCCTTCGCCGCAGAGGTCTACAAGACCTACCTGAACTGTGCCTGCCGCATCATCCGAGCCAACGGGACACTGTTGCAGATCAGGTGAGACGAGCCGCCTGACCCGTCGAAATGCGGGGGGCGCTGGCGTGTCAAGGGCCACCATCATCGGACCGCCCTTGGGCCACAAACTATGGACCACCCCACCCGTCGGGCGAAGTCTCGGGGCGTCAACTATGGACCACCGGGGCGCGAACTACGGACCACGCCCCAAAGGTGAGGCAGATAGGCTTTTCTCGTCCGGACGGAGGATAGGGCTCTGCTGAGGAGCAACCCGAGCGCCGCGCCGGATGGAACACCGGATGCGGCGGGCCTTCGGGCCCGCCCATCTCACCGGCATCCGGGATCCCAGAATGCGTAAAACCTGGGGGCGGGGGCCTGGAGCCCGGGACGTGCCGCTGGATCAGCGCCGCAGTCGAGGCTTCTGGCGTGCGCGGTACGACTCGCCCTCGATCACCAGGTCGAACGCGTTGTTCGCGAACCGGTCGATCAGCGCCTGGGCCTGGATCGGCTCCGGGAGAAGCGCGAGCCACTCCGACGGCTCGCGGTTGGACGACACCACCATCGAGGCCGTCTGGTGCCGTCCGGACACGATATCAAACAGATCGCTGGCTTCCTCGGTCGTCATCGGCTGAAGCGCGAGGTCGTCGACGAGGAGGACGTCGACGGTGCAGAGCCGGCGCAGCTCGCTCGCGTGGCTCGCGTCCAGGCGACTCGCCCGCAGCCGATGGAGAAGTTTCGACGCCGGCTCGCAGTGAACGGACAGGTCTCGTGCGATCGCCAAATGTCCCAGCGCGTGCGTCAGCAGCGTCTTCCCTACGCCGACCGGACCCATGATCAGCACGTGCTGATGCCTATCCACGAAGCGCAGGGTGCGAAGCTCGTCGAGGAGTGCCACGTCGTAGGTGACGTTCGCGGTCCGGTCCCAGGCGTCGAACACGAGGGATCGGTCCAGTCCGGCCTCCGCGGCCCGGCGGGTGTGTCGATCCTGCGCGCGGCGCTGGGTCTCAGAGGTAAACAGCGTAAGGAGCAGGTCCTCGGGGTCCATCCCGCGCTCCCGGGCGAGATTCAGGCGCTCGGACAGACCTGGCACGAGGCGCCCGAGGCGCAGGTCCTTCATCGCTCGCTTCAGATCTGGGCTCACGTCACGGTGCATCGTCGCTCCTCTTCACGGCGTAGGTGGCAGGGTCCCGGCCGAAGCGCGGACGGAGCACCCGCGCGGCTCGAGGGGGCTCCGGGGGGTGCCCGTCCGTGCCCTTCTCGAGCATGCGGGCCACGCGCGGCACGTCCACGACGTCGAGCGAGAGCGCGCGCTCGCAGGCGGCGGCCACCCTCGGAGCGCCATAGCGCTGGACGAGCCCGTGGAGCCGGTACACGTGGCGCATTCGCATCCACACGCCGTCCCCCGCCAACAGTCGTCGCGTCATCTCTCCGATCGGCGCGCCCTGCGCGTCGGCGCGGGCCTGGAGCGTCCCGACGTCGCGCGTCGCCAACTCGGCCTTTCCCGGTGGCAGATCGTCGCGGTCGATCTGCGCCTCGCCGCGCGCGACCCGGGGGTGAACCTTCACGACCGCGCCCCGGTGGGAGATCTGGACGGTCTTGGCGTCGGTCCGAACGCGGACCGACGCTCGCCGGAGCGCGTCGGGCACCGAATAGAGGGCGCCCCCGACGACGATGGCGCCGTCGTCCCCGACGTCGTGGTCGGTCCAGGCCGGCGGATCCCACGGAGCCTCGGGCGGAGGACGGAGGAGTGGGCGCTCCTCGGCTTCGAACGCCTCGCGCGGCGCGCGTCGCGTCGTCCCGTGCTCCCGCGTGCCCGCGACGTCCAGGCACCAGCGCGACGCCGCCGCCTGCATCGCGGCGAGCTCGCCGAAACGCTCGCCGGCGAAGAAGCTTGCGCGAACATAGGGAACGGCTCTCTCTACACGGGCCTTGTCCTGGGGACGCCGGACCCGCGCGGGCTCTACGGTGAAGCCGCGATTCTGGGCGTACTCCAGGAAGACCTCCGAGATCAGCGGCTCCAGAGCGTCGGGCCGCGTGACGATGGCCTTCATGTTGTCGGCGATGACGACCGGGAACACGCCTCCGAAGTACGCCCAGGCCGCCTCCAGAGCGTCGATGACGTCCTCCCGAGTCATCGACAGGCACGGCCAGACAAAGAGGTGACGGCTGCGGGCCGCGATCGCGACGAGCGCGTAGACCTTCCTGAACTTCCCGCCGAGCCAGACGCGGGCCTCCATGAAGTCGATCTCGAGCACCTGGCCGGGCTCGGGATCGACGATACGCACGGTGGAGCGGACCTTCGCATGTCCGAGTTCATCAGCGAGGAAGCGCCCGAGCGTCCGCCGCGGCACCTCGACGCCGGTGTGCCTTAGCAGCAGTTCGACGATTCGCGGCCCGTTGCAGCCCTCGCCGACCCAGCCGACGATCTGCTCCCGGTGGGCATGGCAGAGGGCGCGTGCGTCTCCGACCTCCTGGCTCGGTCGCCCAGGCTGAACGGCGACGACGATGCTGGCGATCAGCGCGTCGTCGGGCAGCTCACCGCCTTGACGCAGGCCGAGCTTGGCGGCCAGCACGACGTAGGCCCGAACGGTCTTGCGATCGGCCGCCACGGCTACGGCGATGGCCCGAAGGCTGTCCCCGCGCACCCAACGCCTGAGGATCTCTCGGATCTCGACCACGAACAGCTCCCGGAACGCCACCTGCCCCCCTCGGTAGGCGGAGGGACATGGCCCGATCGCGAGACTCCTGTGGCCCCATGTTTGTGGCCGGAGGGTGGTCCCATGTTCGTGGCCCAGGTGGCGTTACGTGGTCCACATACGGTGGCCGCTCACACCATGACGCGAGTACTTCTGGACTGGGCCACGGTGTACGCCAACACGCAGTCACCAACGAAGCTGTTCATCCCGGTCACTGGCTGGCTCGACGCAGCGACTGCAAAATACGTCCGAGCTGTCTGGGAATTGGTCTCTCCGATGACCAACATCTCGGTAGAGTTCGGCTACCAGACGGCGAACGTCGAGAACGTACCTGATACCGCAGTCGCAATCAGCGGTGCCCTGACCGCGGCCGGCGTGAGCTTCGGTTCCAAGACCGATATCTCCTCGGCAACGGCGACACTGTTGCGAATCCGATCGGACCGCTTGGGGATTTCCGGGCGCGCGACGCCTCCGGGTCGCGGCCTGATGGTCTC
>JANNQH010000369.1:0-10229 GCA_031400655.1 Deltaproteobacteria bacterium
GATGGGCAAGCTCGAGTGGGACGACTCGTTCAACTACAAGGTTGAGCGGTCTCGCAAGTGACTCTTTTCGTCGATACGAGCGTGTGGTCGCTCGCATTGCGGCGCGATGCCGAAACTACTGAGCCTGAAGTGGACCAACTGAAGGACGCGCTTCTGGGCGCGGACGTCGTCGTGACCACTGGGCTGGTGCTTCAGGAATTGCTTCAAGGTTTCTCGGGCGCGAAGGCCAGCGCGCAGATCGTCGAGCGCTTCGCGGCATTGCCTCTTCTCCAGCCTGACCGCGAAGACCACATCGCCGCTGCAGAGCTGCGAAACAAGTGCCGCCGCGCTGGCGTCCAGGTCGGCACGATCGATGCCGTTCTTGCACAGCTCTGCATTCGCCACGACCTGATATTGTTGAGCGCGGATAACGACTTCAAGCTCGCCGCCCGGCACTGCGCCTTGCGTGTTTGGGCGCCGAAGCCCAGGAAGCGACGCAGCTGAACCGCCCCGAGATTGCCGGAGACTCCCTCTAGACTTCGAGTGCGCCCAGGCGTGCCTGGATCAGGCGCGCGAGGGCCGTGCGCATGCCGGTGTCGGCGTTGTCGAAGCGCACGCCCATGCCGAGCGGCAGATTCGGGCGCTGGAGATTGCCGGGCACATTGGCGAAGGCGACTGTGCCGTCGAGCTCGAAATGCTCGCCGTCGAGCTCGAAGAGGGTGTGAAGTCGGGCGCCGTCCATGCTGGCCCGCGGAGTCTCGATGAAGCAGCCGCCTTCCGAGAGGCTGTAGAGGGTGCCGTGTTTTTCGCGGCCTCCGACGAGCATTCGGATCGGCGCCTGGGTCGGTGCCCGACGTGAGGTGCGCGCGGCCGAGAGCTCCTCCTTCGAGACGAGTCGGTTCAGCTGGAAGCGCAGGATGCCTTCGTCGTAGCCGTCCCAGAGCGCGAGCACGACACCGCACTGGCGAAGCGCTTTGCATGCAGTCGCGTCCGGCTGCTTGCCATATGCCATCGCGGGCAGGACCGATTCGGTCTCGCGCATGTGGGCGAGGGCCTTGGCGACGAGAGCCGGCGGCAGGGCGGCGGGCAGCAGCACGCCGGAAAACGAATAGGAGCGCGAGCGAACCAGGGCCGCCGCTTCGTTGAGGTCGGCGACCCGGATCGGCTCGACGCCGAGGCGGATGAGCTTGGCCGCCAAGGTGGCCGTCCGATGGGGATCCATCTCGACCAGCAGAATGAAATGGCTCGTCGGCATGGCGCTTGAATCGGGCTCCCCCACCAGTCCCTTGAGCTTTGGGGCCATCGGGGCCTTCACCCGCGGGTCAACCTTCTATATATAGGGCCAAGCCATGCGCCCGACCCGAACCGCCCTCTGCCTCATCCGCCACGGTCAGACCCCCTGGAATCGGGATGGGCGTTGGCAGGGGCACGCCGATCCCGACCTGACCGCGGAGGCACTCGAAGAGGCCCGGGCCCTCGCTCGGGCGCTCGTCCTCGAGCATGCGCAGCGGCCCTTTGCGCGGCTCATCGCGAGCGATCTGTCGCGCGCGCGGACGACGGCCTCTCCGGTTGGAGAGCTCCTCGACCTTCGCCTCGAGCTCGACTCCCGTCTGCGCGAGCTCGATGTCGGGCGCTGGTCGGGGCTCACCCGGAGCGAGATCGAGGCGTGCGACGGCGAGACGCTGCGCGCCTTCGAGCGGGGCGAGCCCGGGGTGCGGCCCGGGGGCGGTGAGACGCGGGTCGAGATCCGCGAGCGGAGTCACGCTTTCGTGTGTGACCTGGTCGAGCGCCACGCGGGTGAGCGCATCCTCGTCGTCACGCATCTCGGTGTCATCCGAGCCCTGGTTCCGGGAGCGCGTCCGGCCAATCTTGAACGCTTCGAGCTGATTGCCGAAGAGCTCGCGGCGCTGCCGATCGATCGCTCGCAGCGACGGGAAGAGGGGCCCCTCTAGACGGCGGCGCTGCCGAGGGGTCTCGAGCTGCGCATCCGACGCGAGATGACGAGCACGCCGAGCAGCCCCACAAGGCCGCCAGCGATGTCGATCAGCACGTCGTAGGGACTCCCGGTGCGCACGGAGGAGTAGGCTTGACGGAACTCGTCAGCCGCCGCGAGCGTGGCGACGAAGAAGAGCGCCACCCAACAAGCGGTCCAGATGCGCGCACTCGCCGCCGTGAGCAGCGCGGCGCGGAACGCCAGGTACGCAAGCACGGCGTACTCGATGAAGTGGGCGGACTTCCGGGTGATCATGTAGATCTTGTAGCGGGTGGCGAGGTCGACTTCGCCGAGCAGCCACTGGATCAGCGGCTGCAGGATGCGGCTGGTCCGCTTGAGCGAGTAGGTATCCGTTCCGAATTGCCAGATCACGACGGCCCAGAGCGCGACCCAGAGCCAGGCGAGCCAGATCCGTTTCCTCTGGAGTTGCCGCTGTTGCTGCTTTACGAGGGACACGCGCGTCGTCGCTTTCTCGTCGCCAGCGTTCTCTAGCAATGCAGGTCCCAATGCAGATCTCACGGTATCTCCGAGCGGCCCGCCGCTCGGCTCGTCCCGGGTCGGTATCGTACCGTCATGCGGTCCCTCTCGATCGGCCTCGCGTATGAACTTTTTGAGACCTATCCGGTCCACCCCGGGGATCCTCCGGATGCCCAGGTGGAATACGAACCTGAATCGACGATCGAGGCCCTCGAGTCGGCAATCCTCGCCCTGGGTCACCGCCCCCTGCGCCTGGGTTCACCGCACGCCCTGCTCGAGCGCCTCGCCCGGGCCGAGAAGCTGCCGGTCGATGCCGTCCTGAACCTGGCCGAGGGATTCGGCGGACGCAACCGCGAGGCCTGGACTCCCGTGCTGCTCGAGATGGCGGGCATTCCGGCCCTCGGCTCGGATGCGCTCAGCCTCTCGCTCTCCCTCGACAAGGCCTGGACGAATCGCCATCTGGCTTCGGTCGGGATTCCGGTCGCGGCCCAGGCGATCTTCCGCGACGAAGCGAGCGTCCAGACCGCGTCGCTCCCGGCCGCGTTCCCGCTCTTCGTGAAGCCGCGCTGGGAGGGCACGGCGAAAGGCATCCGGCGAAGCTCCCGGGTGACGACCCGGGACGAGCTCGCCTGCGAGGTCGCGCGCATCACACGTCACTATCGACAGCCCGCCCTCGTCGAAGCCTTCGTCCCCGGCCCCGAGTACACCGTCAGCCTGATCGGCAACGCTCCGCCCGTCTGTCTGCCCGCCGTGCAGCGAGCCCTCGATCGCGAATCCGGGATCGGCATCCATGCGCTCGAAGGTCCGGGGCGGCACACGACCGGATCCGTGCTCGAGCCGGTGACCCCGGGACGACTCGATTCCGCCCTCGAAGCACGACTCGCCGAGCTCGCCGTGAAGGCCTTCGAGGCGCTCGAGTGCCTCGACTTCGCCCGCGTCGATTTCCGCCTCGATGCGCAGGGCGAGCCCGTCTTTCTCGAGATCAATCCGCTCCCGACCTTTGCGACCGACGGGACCTTCGCCATTCTCGCCGAGCTCGAGGGCTGCTCGCTCGATGTCATGCTCGGGCGCTGCATCGCAGCGGGGCTCGAGCGGCTCGGGCTCGTCCCCGGCCCCGCTGGCGGCGCGGCGACGGTGCAGGTCAACCGAAGCAAAGGCACGCGAGGCGAAGGCAGATGAACGAAGCCATCCGGGCACAGCGGGATGCGGAGGCGCCGGAGCGCGGGCGCGTTCGCCCGTGGCCGCTCTCGCCGGCGCGTCCGCCGCGGGGCGTCGCCGATTCCGACTGGCGGGACTGGGGCTGGCAGATGCGAAACCGCATCCGCACCGCCGCGGATCTCCGCCGTTATGTCGCGCCCAGCGCGGACGAGGCCGCGGCGATCGAAGCCCTCGCGACCCGCTTTCGTTTCGTGATCACGCCCTACTACGCCTCGCTGATGGATCCCGCCGACCCGGATTGCCCGATCCGCCGCCAGGTCGTCCCGCAGCGTGCCGAGCTCGAGGATCCGGCGGGACTCGCCGATCCCCTCGCTGAGGTCGCCCATTCACCGGTGAAGAACGTGATCCGCGTCTATCGCGACCGGATCGCTTTCTGCGTCAACAACGAGTGCGCGCTCTACTGCCGCTACTGCCTGCGAAAGCGCATGGTCGGCGACGAAGACTGGGCGATGCAGAAGCGCGAGCTCGAGCAGGCCCTCGACTGGATCGCCCGCACGCCCGAGATCCGCGACGTGCTGCTCACGGGCGGCGATCCGCTCGTCTTCTCGGACGCGAAGCTCGAATGGCTGCTCGGCCGTCTGCGCGCGATTCCGCACGTCGAGCTGATCCGGCTCGGCACGCGGCTGCCGGTGACCCTGCCGTTCCGGGTGACCGACGAGCTCTGTCGCATGCTCGAGCGCTTCCATCCGATCTGGGTCAACACTCATTTCAATTCTCCGCGCGAGCTGACGGCGGATGCGGCGGAGGCGTGTGACCGATTGCTGCACGCCGGCATTCCGGTCGGGAACCAGAGCGTGCTGCTGCGCGGGATCAACGATTCGCTCGAGGTCATGCAGGAGCTCTGCGAGACGCTCGTGCGGATGCGCGTGCGGCCCTACTACGTCTACCAGGCGCAGCTGCTCGAGGGGACGGCGCATTTTCGCGTCCCGATCGAAGAGGGGCAGGCGATCTTCCGCGGCTTGCGCGGCCGCACGAGCGGCTTTGCGATTCCCGAGTACGTTCTCGACACCCCCCATGGCAAGGTTCCCCTCGAGCTTCCCTTCGTGAAGGGACGCGACGGGGACGATTACGTGGTGGAGGCGTGGGACGGTGCGATCTGGCGTGAACCGAATCCCCGCTGACCGCGCTTCATCGGGCCGCGGCGCTTCCGGCCGCGGTGTTGCGGGCGCGGCGGGACTGCTGGCGGCGAGTGTGCTGGCGGCGCGCCTGTTCGGCTTTCTGCGCGACGCGCTGTTCGCGAACAACGTCGGCGTCGGGGCCGCGGCCGATGCCTATTTTGCGGCCTTCCTGGTCCCGGACATTCTCGGCTATCTGCTCGCGTCCGGCGCCGCTTCCGTCGCCCTCACACCGCCCTACCTGAAGCGGCTCGAACGCGAGGGGCCCGAGGCGGCGGCGCGCTTCGCCTCGGTCGTCGTCGGAAACGTGACGTTCTTTTCGATCGCGGCGACGCTCGCGTGCTGGCTCTATGCCGAGCCCCTGCTGCGGCTTCAATTCCGGGACTTCGACGCGGCGACCCATACAGAAGCGCTCCGCTTGATGCGGATCGTGCTGCCGGCGCAGATCTTCTTTCTCACAGGCGGGTGTCTGCGCGGCGTGCTGATGGCGCATGGCCATTTCGGGGCCCAGGCGGCGGCGTCCGTCGTCTACAGCGCGGCCCCGATCGTTGGCGGGCTCCTGATCCCGGGCGCGGACGGCTTCGCCTGGGGCACGCTGGTCGGCGCGGCGATCGGCCAGTGGGCGATTCCTGCGATCGCCCTGCGCCGGTTGCCCGGGGCGGTGGGCCGCATGCGGATCAGCTTCTTCGGTGGGGATTTCCGTGAGTATCTCTGGCTGGCGCTTCCGCTCATGCTCGGCGTCGGCCTGACGACCGTCGACGAATGGTACGAGAAATGGGTCGGCGCCACGCTGGCGCCTGGGGCGATCGCGGCAATCAGCTATGCGAGAAAGCTCATGATGCTGCCGGTGGGCGTCGTCGGTCAGGCGGTGGGGGCGGCGCTGCTCCCGTCGCTGACGGCGCTCGTTCAACGCGGGGCCCGCGCGGAGTTCGATGCGCTGCTGACGAGCTCGCTGCGCACGACCCTGGGACTCGGCGTGCTCGCGGGTGGCGCGCTCGCCGCACTCTCGCATCCGATCGTGCAGGTCGTCTTCGAGCGCGGGCGCTTCAGCTCGGCGAACTCGAGCGAGGTCGCGGGGCTGCTCTTCTGGCTCGGCTGGGCGGTGCCGGGCTGGGTGGTGCAGCAGGTCGCGGTGCGCGGGTTCTATGCGCGCAGCGAGATGTGGCGGGCGATGGGGCTCTCGAGCGTGATCGCGTTGGCGGTCTTTCCGCTCTATCTGTGGGGCGGGCGGACGCAGGGGATCACGGGGCTCGCGCTGGCCTCCGTCGCGGCGATCAGCCTGAATGCGGTGATCACGGTCGTCTGGCTGCGGGTGCGAGCCGGATCGCCCGACCTCGCAGCGCTGCTCGAGACGTTGCTGCGCACCGCAGCCATCGTCGGCCTGGCGAGCTGGGCGGCTCGGGCGCTGCTGGCCGCGCTCGCCGGGTCGGAGCTCCATCCGGCTCTTGCTCCAACTCTCCATCCGATGCTGGCCTTGATCGCCGGCGGCGGTGTCTTTGGGAGCGTGGCGCTCGTGGGCGTGCGCATCGCGGGCGACGCGCCACTGCGGGCGGGCATCGACCAGATCCTGCGACGACTCACGCGCCGTTCGCGACGGGGGCCGCCCGCGTGAGCCGGTCGCGCTGGCAGTTCTTCATCGACTGCGGGGGCACCTTCACCGATTGCATCGCCCGCTCGCCCGCCGGCGCACTCTCGACCTGCAAGCTGCTCTCCTCGGTCGATGCCCCGGTGCGTGCGATCGAGGCGCTGCTCGAGCGCGCTGGTGAGGGCACGGCCGCGGCGGCACTTAGCTGCTCGGTTCGGCTCGGGACGACGGTGGCGACGAATGCGCTGCTCGAGCGGCGCGGGGTGCCGACGGCGCTGATCGCACCGCTGGGACTCGCTGGCGTCTTCGACATCGGCACCCAGGAGCGGCCGGCGCTCTTCGAGCTCGAGATCCACAAGCCGCCGCGGCTTCACAGCCTGGCGATCGAGGTGGCGGGCCGCCGGAGTGCCACGGGCGAGCAGCTCGAAGCCGTCGATCCGGGGGCGGCGCGCGCTGCGCTCGAGCGCGCGCGGGAGCAGGGGGCGCGATCGGTCGCGATCGTGATGCTCCACGCCCACCTGGACACGAGCGACGAGCTCGAGCTTGCGGCCCTCGCGCGCGCGGTTGGCTTCGAGCAGGTCGTGTGCTCCCACGAGGCGGTGCGCGAGATCGGATTTCTGGCCCGGGGCGAGACGGCGATCGCCGACGCCTATCTCACGCCGCGCCTGCGCGAGCACGTCGAGCGCCTGCGCGCGGAGCTGCCGAGGGCGGAGCTGCGCTTGATGCAGTCCTCCGGCGGGCTCACGAGCGCAGCCCGATTTCGCGCGCCCAATGCCCTCCTGTCGGGACCGGCCGGCGGCGTCCTCGCGACCCAGGCGCTGGCGCGGCGCGCCGGTCGGGAGCGCGCGATCGGCTTCGATATGGGGGGCACTTCGACGGACGTCTCGGTGGTCTCTGTCGTCGCAGGCGATCGCCTCGAACGCAGCTTCGAGAGCGAGGTCGGCGGCGTGCGCGTCAAGGCGCCGATGCTGCGCATCCATACGGTGGCGGCGGGCGGTGGCTCGCTCTGCCGCTTCGACGGTAGCCGGCTGAGCGTCGGCCCCGAGAGCGCTGGGGCCGATCCGGGACCTCTCTGTTATGCGCGTCGCGGCGCCGATGGGGCGCTGCGCGGCCGCGAGCTCACCGTCACGGATGCGAATTTCGCCCTCGGCCGGGTGCTCCCCGATCGCTTCCCGTTTCCGCTCGAGGGGGCGCCGGTCGAGCGAGCACTCGCGAGCCTGCAGGCTTCGCTCGCGCGGGCCGGCTTCGAACGAAGTCCGCAGGAGATCGCCGCGGGCTTCGTCGAGATCGCCAACGCCCACATGGCGCAGGCGATCCTCGAAGTCTGCGTCGCGCGCGGTGTCGATCCGCAGGATCACGTGCTCGTCGGCTTCGGCGGTGCCGGCGGTCAGCACGTCTGCGCCCTGGCGAAGCGGCTCGGGATACGCGAGATCCTGCTGCACCCGCTGGCCGGCGTGTTGTCGGCCTACGGCATCGCGATCGCGCTCAACGCCTGGCACGGCGAGCAGGACGGGGGCAGGCGGCGCCTGCCGGGCGAAGGTCCGTTCGGCGACGAGCTGGCGGAAGTCTGGACCTCGCTCGCTCGTCGGGGCGTCGAAGCGCTGTCGGCCGAAGGCGAATCGGAAGCGGCGCTGACCGTTGAGCGAAGCCTCGATCTCGGCTACTTCGGCACCGATACGGCTCTCGAGGTCGCAGCTCCCTCCGAAGCACCTGTCGCGACCTCCGGCACCCCGTCGGGCTCTGCGTTCGAGCCAGGGGATGCGAGCTCCTGGCGTGGCGCCTTCGAACGCCTCCACCGCGAGCGCTTCGGCTATATCCGACCGGGCCGAGAAATCGAGATCAAGGCGATCCGACTGCGCGTCGTGGGTGAGCAGAGCGAGCTCGCTGCGGGTCCCTCGACGACCGATCGGCCGTGCCGTCCCGATTCCGATCCGATGCCGCTGCGGCGCGAGCGCCTCTGGTTCTCGGGCTCGGGCTTCGTCGACGCTGAGGTCTACACGCGCGAGGCGCTCCTGCCGGGCCATCGCCTGTCGGGACCCGCGCTGATCCTCGAGTCGAGCGCCACGGTCGTGCTCGATCCGGGCTTCGAGCTCGAGGTCGACGGCGATGGCGTCTTCCACCTGAAGGCTCGCGAAGAATCCCGTGCGGCCAACGCGGTGCCTGTCGTCGACGGGGATCCGGTGCGCCTCGAGATCCTCGGTAGTCGCTTCATGTCGATCGCAGAACAGATGGGCGCGGTGCTCCGCAACACCTCCGTTTCGACCAACATCAAAGAGCGCCTCGACTACTCCTGCGCGGTCTTCGATCGGGACGGGGGCCTCGTCGCCAATGCTCCCCATATCCCGGTGCATCTGGGCGCGATGGCGGATACGGTGGCCGCAGTCCGCCTGCGCTTCGCGCCCTTCGCCGACGGCGACGCGATCGTGACCAACGATCCCTTCGAAGGCGGCTCGCATCTGCCCGACGTCACCGTCGTCAGCCCCGTGTTTCTCGTCGGGGAGTCGGAGCCCTGCTTCTTCGTGGCGAGCCGTGGCCACCACGCCGATCTCGGCGGCGCGGCGCCGGGCTCGATGCCCGCCCATTCGACGCGGCTCTCGCAGGAGGGCGTCTTGATCGAAGCCTTCCCCCTCGTGCGCGGCGGCCGTTTCGACGAGGCGCGGCTGCGCGCCCTGCTCGCTGCCGGGCCCTATCCCGCCCGGCGGCCCGACGACAACGTCGCCGATCTCGAGGCGATGATCGCGGCGAATCGGGCGGGTGCGGTCCGGCTCGCGCAGCTGGTGCGGGAAGAGGGCCTGGCCGTCGTCCACGCCAGCATGCGCGAGCTGCAATCGGCCGCGGCCCTGATGGTGGCGCGCGAGCTCGCGAAGCTCGCCGCCGGGCGACACGAGTTCGCCGATGCCCTCGACGACGGGACACCGATTCGTGTCCGCCTCGAAATCGTGCACCGCCCGCCCGGCTCACACGACACGCTCCCCGCGCGCATGACGATTGATTTCAGCGGCACGGGTCCGACCTCGCTGGGGAACCTCAATGCGCCGCCGTCCGTGGTGCGCGCGGCTGTGATCTACGTGTTGCGCTCGATCGTGGCGGCGCGCATCCCGCTGAACGGTGGCTGCCTCGCTCCGGTCGCGCTGCTGATCCCGGCCGGGTCGCTGCTCGATCCGCCGCGCGGATCCGCGGTCGCCGGGGGCAACGTCGAAACGTCGCAGCGCGTGGTCGACGTGCTGCTCGGGGCCCTCGGGCGAGCCGCGGCGAGTCAGGGAACGATGAATAACGTGGCCTTCGGCGACGCGCACTTCGGCTACTACGAGACGATCGGCGGCGGCGCCGGTGCCACGCCCTTCGCCGACGGCGCCTCCGGCGTCCACACCCACATGACCAACACGCGCATCACCGACCCCGAGATCCTCGAGGCGCGCTTCCCCGTCCAGCTGCTGGCCTTCCGACTCCGCAGCGGCTCCGGCGGGGCGGGACACTTCACGGGCGGAGAGGGGGTCGAGCGGCGGCTTCGTTTCCTGCGTCCCGTTCGTGTGTCGCTGCTGACGCAGCGAAGGCTCCGTGCGCCCTTCGGCCTGGCCGGTGGCTCGCCGGGTGCGGTCGGTCGAAATCGCGTCCGGCGCGCCGCGACGGGGGCGATCCAGGAGCTGGCCGGACAGCTCGAGGTCGAGATGGAGGCCGGCGACGAGCTCTGGATCGAGACGCCGGGCGGCGGCGGATACGGACCGCCCCCGGAAACCCCGCGCGACTCTTGATCTCGCTCGCCCGGCCCTCTACTGTCCGCCCGGGCGAGTAGCTCAATTGGTTAGAGCAAGTGACTCTTAATCACTAGGTTCAGGGTTCGATTCCCTGCTCGCTCACCACC
>JANNQH010000370.1:0-1803 GCA_031400655.1 Deltaproteobacteria bacterium
GTCATCGGCAACACGCTGCTCGTCGGAGGCTTCGCCGAGAAGGTGCTTGTCCGCGCGAGTGCGACCCGCAAGCTCGCGAGCGCGATGGGCTACGCCGAGGCGACGGGCATCGGCTACGCCTACGGCACCGGCTACTACGGCTTGCACCATCGCGGCGCGCTGAAGGCCGGCGAGACGCTGCTCGTGCTCGGTGCGGCGGGCAATGTGGGGCTCGCCGCCGTCGAGCTCGGGAAGTTGCTGGGCGCGCGGGTGATCGCCGCCGCCTCCTCGGCCGAGAAGCTCTCCGTCTGTCGCGATCGCGGTGCGGACGAAGGGATCGATTACTCGCGCGAGGATTTGAAGGCCCGCACGAAGGAGCTGACGGGCGGTAAGGGCGTCGACGTCATCTACGACTGCGTCGGCGGCGACTACGCCGAGGCGGCGCTCCGTTCGATCGCCTGGGAGGGCCGCTTCCTCGTGATCGGGTTCACCGCCGGTATTCCAAAGCTCCCCCTCAATCTGACGCTGCTGAAGGGCTGCCAGGTGATCGGCGTGTTCTACGGGGCGATGGTGCAGCGCGATCCGGCGCTCCGGGAACAGATCGACCGCGAGCTCGATCAGCTCGCCGCCGCGGGGAAGCTCAATCCCTACGTCTCGGAACGTTATGCACTCGCTGACGCACCGAAGGCCCTGCGCGCGCTCCTCGACCGCAAGGTGACGGGCAAGGTCGTCGTCGAGCCACACCGCTGAGGCGCGCCGTCAGCGCGTCGCCGCTGCCTGCACTTCCCGCACTTCCCGCAAAAGAGGATCGAGCGCCTGCCAGACCCGCTCTGCGATCAGGGCGTGGCCCTCGGCCGTGGGATGGATGCCGTCGGCCTGGTTCAGGTCCGGGCGCGCGACGACGTCCTCCAGCAGGAAGGGCACCAGGGCGGCGTCGAAGCGCTTGGCCAATCGCGGATAGACGGCGTCGAAGGCCTCGCCGTACTCGCGGCCGAGATTCGGGGCGGCGCGCATGCCCTCGACGAGGAAGCGCACCTTTGGGTAGGCGCTGCGGGTGCGCTCGAAGATCGCGCTGAGGTTCGCTTCGAGGGCGTCGACGGCCTGGCCCCGGAGCATGTCGTTGGCGCCGAGCTCGAGCACGAGCACCGCAACCGGGAGCCGCAGCAGCCAGTCGAGGCGCCGCAGGCCGCCGGCCGAGGTATCACCCGAGACGCCGGCATTGACGACGCGGTAGTCGAGGCCCGCCGCGGCGAGGCGGGTCTCGATCAGGGCAGGGTAGGCCTCACTTTCGGGGAGGCCGTAGCCGGCGGTGAGGCTGGTTCCGAGAAAAACGATTGCGGGTCGCTCGGCCGGGGTCGCGACGACCTGCTCGGCGACTGCGACCTGCGCGCTCGCTGCGCTGGCCGGCGGAGCTGGCGAATCCGGCGCGGGACAGGCCAACGTGGCGAGCAGAGCGAGCGGGCCGAGGATCCATGCACGGGCCTGGCGCAGCGAGTAGTGTCTGCTCGGCTTCGCCCTGCCATTTCCCGAAATCATGCCCCGCTCCGCTCCTTCGACTCGAAGGGCCGACTCGAACAGCCCACGCAAGCGACCGAAATGCTCGACGCCTCGCAATCCCATGCCCCGAACCCTGCAGCCGCCATGATCGTCGCGCGCAGCCTGACCCAGCGCTACACCCGCGCCCGCTCGGGTGGCGCGACGGCCGATGCGCTCACGGTCCTCGACCACGTCGACCTCGAGATTCGCGAGGGCGAGGTCGTCGTCATCCTCGGTCCGTCGGGCAGCGGGAAGACGACGCTGCTGGGACTGCTCGCCGGACTCGAC
>JANNQH010000371.1:0-1747 GCA_031400655.1 Deltaproteobacteria bacterium
TCGACGAGCCCGAGGATCGCTTCGTCCTCCGACTGCTGCGGCCGGATGCGCACGATCTCGAGCCGCGTGATCGGTCTTCTCACGTTGGTCGGGTTGTAACACTCGCCCTGGCACAGGCGCATGAGCCGCTGCGGATCGAGGGAGGACGTCGATACATCGCCGCAGCCCGGCGCTTGCTCGAGGGAGCCGACGGCGCGCACCTCGAAGCTCGGTGCGGTGGCGAGCTCGACCTGGCTTCCCATCGGTTGCCGCTTCGCGTCGGGGCCGTTCACGAGATCGAACCAGAGCAGGATGCGCGGACCGCTGGTGCCGTAGACCTCGCGCCGCTCCAGCGCCTGCCAGATCGAATCACGATCGCGCCCGGTCGCGTGGACGGCGGCAAGACCGCCGTTCAAGAAGAAGGACGCGCCGCGCTCGATTTCGAAGGCGCCCAGCGGCGCCGTGCGACCGGCGACGAACTCGAAGGGGACGGGCTCGGCGGGGTCCCCCGATGACTTCTGCTGGAACGCGACGGGCGTATTGCGGAAATTGCCGAAGCGCGACTCGGTGAACTCACTGCGGGCGACTTCCTTGTAGCCGGTGCCGGGGCGGGACGAATGGTTGTCGCTCGAGGCGATGAAGCCGAGCTCGAAGCGCATCGGTTCGCCCTTCGCATCGCGGCGGCCCAGCGCCATGATGTACTGCACCGAGCTCTTCGGGCGATAGTTGAAGGCCGGCTGGAAGCAGTCGCGACACTGGCCAGCGTCCTGCCAATCGGCGACCGCGGTATCGGGCACGACCTGGGCACCGCCATTGTTCTTCGTCTCGACAAAGAGCTGGCGCGTGCGCGCCGCGCGCTCGCTGCAAACGACTGCGGGCAGACCGGCCTTCTGGCAACGACTCTCGATGATCTCGCCCGCCCGCCAGCAGCTCGGGAGATAGCCTTCGTTCGGCTCGGGACAGGACGGCTTGCCCTGCGCGTCAATGACGACTTCCCGATAGGCTCGCAGCTCCTCCGAGTTGCCGTGACCTGAGAAGACCTCGATCAGCTTCTGGCGATCCGGATCGTGATTCTCGGCGGTCAGCTGCTTGTCCCAGGCGGAGCCGAGGGGCGTGTAGTAGCCCCAGGTCGTCCCGTGCGGGATCACGATCGAATCGAAGCCCCAGTCGTCGAGCTTCGCGAACAGCTCGGCCGGCGTGGTCGCCGATTCACGGCAATCGCGGGGCAGGTCGCGAACCGGAACGCCGTGCGGGCATTCCTTCACCGCGGCCAGCTCCGCTTGATAGGCGACGAGATCGAGCCCGCCCCGCTTTCGATCGTACAGCCCATAGGCGCCCATGATGAACGGATTCGGGAGCACGGCGCCGACGTCCTCGACGCCTAACGGCGAGCCCGCAGCGATCGGCCGCGGCGGAATCTCGTCGTCGCCGAGTCCGCGCAGGATCACGTTCTTGTGGCCGTAATGGGTTTCGGGCGTCGCCCCGACCTGGGTCCACTCCCAACCCAGGTAGGTGACGAGATCCGGATTCGACGCATCGCCGGCGATCGCGTTGCACTGGCGGATCGCGGCGATCGTCTCGTCCCAGCGCTTCGGTGTGAGCGTGAGATCGTGATCATTGATCGAGAAGAAATCGAGGGACGAGCAATAGCGGGCGAAGTCGCAGGCATCCGACACCGGGTGAGCTCCGTCGCCGCCGCTCATCGGAAGGGAGAGGGTGAAGGCGTCGAAGGAGAAGGTCGAGTGGACGTGGAGATCGCCGAACAGGA
>JANNQH010000372.1:0-2037 GCA_031400655.1 Deltaproteobacteria bacterium
CTCGGCCTCTGGTTCCGGGCGGTCGGCCGCGGCGGGCTCGGCGAGCACGAGTCGCCCGGCGTGGTGACGAACGCGCGGCGGCCGGTGGCCGCGATCGCGGAGCCTCAGCCCGCCTCCCCCGCCAAGCAGATCCTCTTCGGCGACCTTCACGTCCATACGACCTTCTCCTTCGACGCCTTCATGCTGAGCCTCCCGATGACCGGCGGCGATGGCGCCCATCCGCCTGCCGATGCCTGCGACTTTGCGCGCTTCTGCTCGGCCCTCGATTTCTGGTCGATCAACGACCACGCCGAGAGCATCTCGCCCGCCCACTGGGCGGAGACGGTCGCGAGCATCCGGGCGTGCAACGCCGTCGCGGGCGCGGGCGTGGGTGAAGAGCCTGATACGGTCGCCTTTCTCGGCTGGGAATGGACGCAGGTCGGTGCGACCCCCGACAAGCACTACGGCCACAAGAACGTCGTCCTGCGCGATCTCGAGGACGGCAAGATCCCGACCCGGCCGATCGGTGCCTCGGGCGCGCGGGCGCGGATCGCCGCCGGCAATCCCTTCGGCACGCTCCAGAGTGGCGCATTCCTGCATTCGCTCGGCCAGCCGCGCATGCACGGCCTCGCCCGCTTCTTCCAGGAGCGCCGCGATCTCGCCACCTGCCCGCTGGGCGTCGCCGTGCGCGACCTGCCCCTCGATTGCCAGGAGCTCGTCGACACGCCGGACATCCTGTTCGAGAAGCTCGACGACTGGGGCGTCGAATCGATCGTGATCCCCCACGGCACGACCTGGGGCTTCTATACGCCCCCCGGCTCGGACTGGTCGAAGCAGCTCGACGGCCCGCTCCACGACGACGACCGCCAGACGCTGCTCGAGATCTACTCGGGTCACGGCAACTCCGAGCAGTACACGGGCGACCAGGCCATCGCCTACGACGAGTCCGGTCGCGCATACTGCCCGGAGCCGACCGCGACCTATCTGCCCACCTGCTGGCGCGCGGGGGAGATCATCGAGGCGCGCTGCCTCGCGGCGGGCGAGTCACACGAGGTCTGCGGAGAGCGCGCGGTCGTCGCCCGCCAGAATGCGATCGATGCCGGCAACCAGGCCCATCTGACCGTACCCGGGGCGACCGCCGCCGACTGGCTCGACGCCGGACAGTGTCGCGACTGTGACCAGCCGGCCTTCAACTATCGTCCGCGTGGCGCCGCGCAGTACATCATGGCGCTCTCTAATTTCGAGACGCCGGACGGCTCGCCGCGGCGCTTCCGCTTCGGCTTCATCGCCTCGAGCGACAATCATTTCGGCCGCCCGGGCACCGGCTACAAAGAAGTCCATCGCAACGGGTTCACCGAATCGAGGAGCAACGTCGCCGATCTCAATCCCATGCTGGCGCAAATGGTCGCGCCACCCGCCGAAGCGCCGCTCCCCGAGTCCCGCCGCTTCGAGCCCGAAACTTCGACCCTGACGGGCTTCGCGCTGATGGAGATGGAGCGACAGGCCTCCTTCTTCATGACGGGGGGCCTCGTCGCAGCCCACGCCGAAGGCCGTTCGCGGGCCGCGATCTGGGACTCGCTCTCGCGCCGCGAGGTCTACGCCACGAGCGGGCCACGCATCCTGCTCTGGTTCGATCTCTTGAATCCGCCGGGCGGCAGCGGTCAACCGATTCCGATGGGCGGCGAGGTCCGGACCGCGGAGAATCCGCGCTTCGAGGTGCGCGCCGTCGGCTCCTTCGAGCAACAGCCCGGCTGCCCCGACTACGCCGCGACCGCGTTAGGCCCCGAGCGCCTCGAACACGTCTGCAAGGGCGAGTGTTACAACCCGTCGCCCGTCCGTCGACCGATTACGCGCATCGACGTCATCCGGATCCGCCCGCAGAGCGCCCCCGGCGAGCCGATCGAAGCGCTGATCGAAGATCCCTGGCGAAGGCTCCCCTGCGACGGCAGCACAGCCGGCTGCACGGTCCAATTCGAGGACCCCGACTACGCCGCGAACGGCCGCGACACCGTCTACTACGTCCGCGCCCACGAGGCCCCCGCTCCCGCTGTGAACGCC
>JANNQH010000373.1:0-3630 GCA_031400655.1 Deltaproteobacteria bacterium
CAACATCGAGGGCGTCTGGCACGGCTCGACCAACACCCCGCTGACCGACCACGGCCACCGCCAGGCCGCCGCCACCGCCGCCTTCCTCGCCGCAAATCACCACCCGATCCGCCACGTCTACGCGAGCCCCCTCGACCGCGCTCATCACACCGCGCGCCCGATCGCCCCCCATTTGGTTTTCGAGCCCGTTCTCGACCCCGGCCTCGTCGTGTTCGTTCTGGGGTGGTGGGTGGGCGCGAGCTTCAAGACGCTCTTCGAAGAGCGACGCCTCTTCCAGAACATGAAGGCGGATCCGCATTTTGCACCCCACGGCGGCGAATCCCCGAGCCAGGTCGCGCAGCGCCTGACCGGCACGCTGCGCAGGATCGCGGGGCTCCACCCCGGCGAGCGCGTCGTCGTCGTCACCCACGGCGGCGCCCTGTCGATCGCGCTGGGGCTCCTGCTCGACGACGACTACAGCAGCTGGAACCGCATGATGAAGAACTGCGCCATCAGCGAGCTCGTGCTCGAGCCGCGGCCCGCGCTCGTGAGCTTCAATCGGATCGATCACCTGCCCGCAGACCTGCCCGCAGATCCGCCGGCCGGCCACGGGACCTGAACGCGACGGGACTCACACGAGACGAGGACGGGAGAGCAAGGTGCGCATCGCAGTGATCGGGGCTGGCGTAATGGGAAGCGGAATGGCGCAGGTGCTGGCGCAGGCGGGCCACGACGTCCACTGCACGGACGTCGCCGAAGCGGTCCTCGCCAAGGCGCGCGAGCGGGTCACCACCGGCCGCTATGGCTTCGAGCGCGCCGTCGAGCGCGGCAAGCTCGCGCGGGCCGATGCGGATGCGGCGTTAACGCGGCTGCGCTTCTCGACGGGCTTTGACGAGGCCGTCGGGAAGGCCGAGCTCGTGCTCGAGGCGGTGCCGGAAAAGCTCGACCTGAAAGTCCGCGTCTTCCGCGATCTCGACCGGGTTGCCCCGGCCGGCTGCATCCTCGCCTCGAACAGCTCGGGCTTTCCGCTCGCGGCCCTCGCATCCGCGACGAATCGCCCGGAAAAGGTCCTGATCTGGCACTGGGCCTCACCGCCCGTCGTCATGAAATTCGCGGAGATCGTGGTGCGCGAGGACACGAGCAAGGACGCGATCGAAACGGTGAAGGCGCTGGCACTGGCCTGCGGCAAGCGGCCGGTCGTCGTAAAGGACAACCCGATGGCCTGGGGCTATGTCGCGAACCGCGTCTACGCGGCCATGCTCCACGAGGCGAACCGCGTCGTCGGGGAAGGGGTTGCGAGCCAGGCCGAGGTCAATCAGCTGATGGTCGACTGCTTCGGCTGGCCGGTCGGCCCCTTCGCGATGGTCGAAGGCGCCCAGAAGGGCTTCAGCGACGGCGGGCAGTGAAGCCCCGCGGATCTCTCTCGGGGGGGTGAGATGACGGGTTCGATCCAGCGGCGCCTCGCAGTCGCCGCACTCGTCGGCATCACGACGATCGCCGTCCAGGGCACGGCCCGCGCCCAGGTCCTGCTGACCGACGACGTCTCGCCGCGCGCGGGTTTTGGCGGCCGTCTCGAGGCGCGCTTCCTGAACGAGTTCGATACCAAGACCGACGGCGGTGACGAGTTCAACGCCTGGCGGGTCGCGCTCGAGGGCGGCGCCGAAGGGCCCGTCCACGAGTCCGTTCGACTGGGCCTGCGCGCCGCCTATCAACACGCGGACTACGCCTTCCACTTCGACCGCGGGGCGGGGCGGCCGCCGAGCTATGGCGGCAGCGAGCTCCCGCGCGCGCCGTGGGGCGGCATCAACACCATCGATGTCGCGCCGACGCTGACGGCTTCGTTCGGCGAGCAGTTCTCGCTCGAAACGGCGGTCCCGATCCGCTGGTCCGGCGAGACCGGCGCGAACAGAAACGGACTCGCGGCCGGTGTCACTGCCCTCGCCCGCTGGCGGGTCCTCGACCACCTCTCGGTCGGAGGCGGCATCGGCATCACGAGCCAGCTCGAAGGCCCGCTGCAGGTCTTCCCCGTCCTTGCCTTCGATTGGCAGGTCCGGCCCGGCCTCGATCTGCGGACCCAGGGGAGCTTCGTGCAGGGCGGCCAGACGATGCTGTTATGGGGCGCCAGCGACGCCATCCGCCTCACGGTCTCGGCCGGCTACGAACGCAACCGTTTCCGCCTCGACGACAACGGCATCGCCGACGACCGCCACGGCATCGGCGAAGTCGAAGCCGTCCCCGTCGAAGTCGGCGTCCGCATCGCCCTCTTCGAGCACGGCTACCTCGACTTCCGCACGGGCCTCGCCTTCGCCGGCCGCCTGCGCGTCGAGAACGCCAACGGCAACCGCCTCTACGCCGAGAACTACGACCCGGCCCCCCGCGTCGGCCTGGCGCTCACGATCCCGTTGGGTGCGCAGGGCAAAGCCAGCGGCCCGAGCGAGCCGTCGCCGAGCGTCACCGATCCGAACGCCCCCGCAGCCCTGCCTTAGCGACGCGCCGCTCGAGCGCGCAATCGGCCCGCGACGCTCGAACCGTCACAACCCGAGCACGCCGACCAGCTCCTCCATCGACTCGAGCATCCGCTCCGCCCTCCGAAAGTCGCTCCCACGCGAGAGCGCCTGGGGAATCACGATGCACTTCATGCCCGCCGCGTCGGCCGCCGAAAGTCCCCGCTGCGTGTCCTCGATGACGAGGCAACGCTCCGGCGCGACGCCGAAGCGTTCGGCCGCCGCGAGATACGGATCGGGATGCGGCTTGTGGCGCGCGTAGTCGCCGTCCGCCAGCACGAACTTGAAATAGTCGAGTAGACCAGTCTGGCGGTGGACCTCCTCGAAATCCCAGCGTTCCGCGCTCGTCACGATGGCCATCGGCCGTATGCCCTCGAGTTTTCTCAGGGTCGAGCGCACCCCGGGCAGCACTTCGACTCCTGCTCGGATGAGCTCCGCATAGCGCGCATCTCGCCTCGCTCGGAGCTCCGAAATCTCGCGTTCCGACAGGCCGTGCGCCTGCGCCAGCTCGAAGACGCTCGCGCCCCGGACGAGAGAGATCTCGCGGTAGACCTCAGCATCGATCGCCACCCCCACGGTCGCGAGCAGCTCCTGGGTCGCCCGAAGAAACAGCGGCTCCGTATCGACGAGCACGCCGTCATTGTCGAAGAGCACGACATCGAACGATTCGATCATGACCCCCCCCAGCCACCGCGACGCACAATCGCCCGACGCGCAGTCCCGACCCGGCACGGCCAAAGTTCAAATCGAGCCGTAACGAACGCGCACGGTTCGGGAAGCGAAGTCGCCCCAAGTGACCCGGTCGGGCCTCGTCGCGGGCGAGATAGAGGACGCACGCGCGGCACCACGATCGCAGACACCAGCCGCCTCTAGACGCGTGCCGTCCGACACCCGAGTCCGCGGCGAGGCCCGGCCGGGCCACTCGGCACGCCATCCACTCCTGCCCCCGTGCGAGCTAGCTCGCTAAGCCGTGCGCGCCCGCTTCGGGAAGTTCGGCATCACGACACCCGCCAGCTCCTCGAGGCAGCGCACGACCTGCCGGCTGTAGCCGAACTCGTTGTCGTACCAGACATAGAGCACGACGTGGCTGCCCTGGGCGAGGGTCGCCTGCGCGTCGACGATGCCGGCGAAGCGATTGCCGACGAAA
>JANNQH010000374.1:0-2815 GCA_031400655.1 Deltaproteobacteria bacterium
AAGAGGAGATCAAGCGGCCGTGGGTGATCCTCGGGCTTCCGCGCACGGGGACGAGCCTTCTGTCGATCCTGCTGGGCCTCGATCCGATGGTGCGTCCGATCCGGCAATGGGAGGGGCGGTCACCGGTGCCCCCGGCGACCCTGGCGACTGCGGCCCTCGATCCGCGGATCGCCGAGGCAGAGAAGCAGCTCGAAGGACTCCACCGCCTGAACCCGCCCTTTAAAGCCATGCATCCGATGGGGGCGATGCTCGCCGAGGAATGCGTTCCCTTCCTGCTGCTCGATCTGCGCACCCTCGGCCTCGAGACCCAGGCTCGCGTGCCGAGCTACGGACGCTGGCTCCAGGACTGTGACATGCACTCCGCCTATCAGCAGCACAAGCTCGCGTTGCAGGCGCTCCAGACGGGACAGCCGACCGAGAGCTGGGTTTTGAAGACGCCCAATCATCTCTGGTGTCTCGAGACGTTTCTCGAGTTCTACCCCGACGCGCGGTTGATCTGGACACACCGCGACCCCGGCCCCGTCACCGCGTCGGTCTCGAGCCTGAACACGACCCTGCAGTCGACCTTCACCGACCACCCGAACCCCCGCACCATCGGCGCCGAGTGGCTCCAGAAGCTGAAATTCGCCGTCGACCGCGGCATGGCCTACGACGACAAGGCGAAGCCGGGCTGGTGCGTCCACATCCACTACGACGAGCTGATGCGCGAGCCGCTGTTGGCGATGCGCCGCCTCTACAGCCATTTCGGTGAAGAGCCGAGCCGCCTCCACGAGCGGCGTATCGAGGCCTGGCTGCGCGAGAAGCCGCAGACGGCGGACGGAAAGCACGTCTACGATCCGGTCGATTTCGGCTTCAGCTACGACGAGCTGGCGGAGATCTGGCGACCGTACCGCGAGCGCTACGACATCCGTCGCGAGACGCGCTGAACGTCGCGAGGCCGGGCGCGGAAGACTTGCGCTGACTAACGCCGACTGAATTTCGGCTTGCGTTTCTCGGCGAAGGCCCGCGGGCCCTCTTTCGAGTCCTGGCTCGCGAAGACGGCCTGGCCGTAGTCGAACTCGTGGGCGAGGGCTTCGTCGAGGTCCATGCCGTCGGTCTCGTGCAGCGTGCGCGTGATCGCTTCGACGGCGAGGGGGCCGTTGGCGGCGATGACGGCCGCGATCTCCCGGGCCTTCGTGAGCGCCTGCCCATCCGGCACGACGTGTCCGATCAATCCGATCGAGAGCGCTTCCCGCGCGCTCACGTGCTTGCCCGTCAGCAGGATCTCGGCCGCGTGGGTGTACGGGATCTGGCGCGGGAGGCGAACGGCCGAGCCGCCCATCGGGTAGAGAGACCAGCGCGCCTCCGAGACCCCGAAGCGCGCGCTCTCGCCGGCCACGCGAATCTCCATCGCCTGCAGGATCTCCGTGCCCCCGGCGATCGCGACACCTTCGACGGCGGCGATGATCGGCTTGCTCGGCCGGTAGCCTCGGAAAAGCGCCTTCCAGTGGATGTCGGGATCGCTCTTCATGCGGGCCTGGATGTCGACGCCCGTGTCCTCGTCACCCGCGTTTCCGGCCATGCCCTTGAGATCCGCTCCCGAGCAGAAATTGCCGCCGGCACCGGTCACGATGATGCAACGGATCTCCGGGTCGGCAGAGGCCTCGCAGTAGGCGTCGTACATCCGGACCAGCATGGCGCCGGAGAGGGCGTTGTAGCGCGAGGGGCGATTCATCGTGAGGGTGAGGACGTGGACATCGCGTTCGACGAGCAGATCGGGCATGGCGGGCAGGTACCTCTTCTCAGCGACGGGTTGGGTTCGAATCGAAAAGCGCTCGGTAGAGAGGGGCCAGCAGGCGCGCACGCCAACCGACGAGATGGCGCAGGACCCGATTCTCGAACGCGAGATCGCATTCGTCGAGGGGGCGGGGGCCGCTGAGCCATTCGCCGCGGGCGATCGCCTCGGTCTGCTCGAAGAAATCCCGTTCGGAGAGGTTCTCGCGGAGGGACTCCTGTTGCAGGGCCATGCGCTCGGGGTCCCGGGCGAGCATCGAGCGGAAGCTCGCCCGCCAGTCGGCGAAGCCGCCGAGCAGCCACCCGGTCGCGTAGAGGAGTGGACTATCGCGGAAGACGAGGGTCGCGGTCGGGCGGTCGTGCTGCATCGCTTCGAGTAGCACGCTGCTCGGCGTTCCGATCACGCAGCGGCTCCTCGCGAGGGCGCCGCCGAAGTCGTCCGAAGTGTCGATCTCGGCCGCCGGCGCCGCTCGCTGCACCGCCTGCCGGACGTCTTCGTCGAAGATCCGCACGAGCATCCGGTGGCCCGCGGCGGCGAGGGCTTCGGCGCAGGCGGAGAGCGCCCGGATGAGGTCTGCGCGCTCTTGCTCACCGAACGCGGCGGTGCGGGCGGTGGTGAGGAGAAAGTCGAAATCCGGCGGGGCCACGGGCTTCGGGCTCGTCCGGATGCGGTGATTCGCGTAGCTCATGAAGGCGATGCCGCGACCGGGATTGCGGCTCTCGATGAAGCGCGACTGTGCGCTTCCGATCGTCGCGACGGCGTCGTGGATGATCGGCTGGAAGAGAGCGCGGGCCGCCTCCGCGCCGGGCCGGCGAAGGCTCGGATTCGCATGGACGTTCGACCACTCGAGGGGACCATCGACGAGCAGTAGCGTCGGCACTCCTTGCCGCCGCGCCTCGAAGATGAAGCGATTGACCTCGGGCCGGGGATAGCTCTGGGAGATCACCAACCGCGCGTTCGGGAGGGCCGCGAGGATGCGCACTTCGCGGTGGGGCTTCAGGAAGACATAACGCTCGTGCAGATTGGCGGGGACGGGGCCTG